>JAATFO010000102.1 GCA_015655145.1 Enterobacterales bacterium
AAAAATGCCTATGTTTCTGGCTATATGAACTCGGTAACGACAATGATCAGTGCGTTGCAGCAGAACAAAATATCTTTCTGACGTCTCAGGGAGTCGGTCAGTTCCGATTCCCTTACTTTATCGTTTTCCTGAGGTCAGCAACATGAAAATCATTGATTATACGACTGGGACATCACTCCCGGAAAACAGCACGGTAGCCTCGCCAAATATAACGGCCAGTCAAGGTGATGTGGACTGGTTCTCTGCAGCGTTGGAGCCATCGCAAGCAACGCCATCTCTGGCGGGGCAAGAGCCGGACGGGCTGTTCAGCCAGACCGCATCCGTCTTCGGCCAGCTTGATAGTGATAAGAAAAATCTCGATAGTGTGTTGCGTAAGGCCTCGCGTGAGACGGACCCGTTAGTACTAAAAAAAGTGGACAGTTCGCTTTCCAATTATTACCTGGAAAACATGATGAACGCTAAAATCGTGTCGAAGGGTGTGCAAGGGCTGGAAAAACTCACCAACCTGCAGTGACCTGATCATGAACATATGCTGGCGAAAATATGCGCGTACACTTTTGATGGTCTGGTTACTGACCGGATGTGATAAGCCGGTGATATTAAATACTAACCTGTCTGAGAATGATGCCAACGATATCATCTCGGAACTGTCAAAATACAAAATTGCCGCCGATAAGCAAATTGATAAAGAGGGCGTCACCGTTCTGGTTAATAAAGATACCATTGAACGGTCGGTGCAAATTCTTAATGCTGAAGGTTTGCCGCATAAATCAAGGACCAGCCTCGGGGAGGTATTTCAGAAAAGCGGCATTATCTCCAGCCCGCTGGAAGAGCGTGCGCGTTATATCTACGCACTGTCGCAAGAACTGGAATCGACCTTGTCGCAAATTGATGGCGTAGTCGTGGCACGCGTCAGCGTGGTGTTGCCGGAGCGCGTGGCACCCGGTGAACCGGTACAACCGGCCTCGGCATCAGTATTCATTAAATACACGATGGCGCTGGATCCTGACAGTATCGAACCGCGGATACGCCGTCTGGTGGCCGCCAGTATTCCCGGGTTAAGCGGGAAAAATGAAAATGCGCTTTCGATTGTGTTTGTGCCGGCGGAAGTGTACCGCGACCATATTGAGATGGTGACACTTGGGCCTTTCCAACTGACATTACCGCAATATGCAACCGTAAAGATTGTATTCTTTATCTTTTTGACCCTGTTGACGTTGGGCATGGCTATCGGATTGCTGTTGCCGCGCCTCAAAAACAGACTGGCGGGTAAAAAATCTACCGCACTGGCGGTGACCGAATCCGCCGGGCAGGAATAACAGCCAGAGGAGACAACATGTTATTGTCGCCTGAACAGCGATGGATCCGCTGGTGGACGCAAGATTTTTGGCAACAGGCGGACAGCAGCTGGCATCATCTGCCTTTTTTCCAGCTTGCCCCGGAATTACGCGTTCGCCTGAGTCGTGGGCATCAAGGCGCCATCGCTGATTTTTTGTCGGTGTCGGGTGACTTACCGGGCAAACCGGATGAACGTTTATTGATGTTGGCGCAGGCGCCTCGCCATCAATTGCTGCTTATGGTGCAACTGGTCAGTGAGATTTGCCAGCACCAAAGCGCCACTGAATTAGACGAGGAACAGCTCGCCTGGTGTCATCGGATCACCAAAGCATTACGCCCCGGCTTGTGGCTACCGCCCCTGATGTCTTTTATCCCGCCCGCTAATCAGACTGCGGTACTGGTGCTACTGGCGCCGTTGTGCCCAGTGGCGGGCTGGCAACGGTTGCGGTTGGTTTTTGATTATCACGCGGTGACGCAAATGACTGCGCTGGAGAATGTGTTGCCGATTGGCAAATTACAGACACTATGGGATGCGGTCATCTGGCGCAGCCAGCAACAGAGTGAACAACACTATGTGGATCACCCGGAAAATTACGCTGACAACGTGGCCTGATCTGACCGAGGGCGTTTTATTGTCCCGTGACACACTGAATCGTTACCAGCAGATTCAGGATATATTGCTGGCGGCTGAGCAGAAGAAAGCCCAGATTCTGGCGGCGGCGCAACAGGAGGCTCAACGGATTGTAGCCGATGCTCAGGCGGAGGCGGAACGCCAGTCGGCGGCGGCGGCGGCGGAAAATGAAACACAATTCTGGCAGCGCGCCGAGACACTGTTTACTGACTGGCATACTACCCGGGAGCAGCAGGACACGGAAATGCTGACACATGCCCAGCAACTGCTTTGCGCCGCTTTTGTCCATATATTTGACACCTGCAATGAGAGTGATAAAACCACGGCGCTGTTGCGCCAGTTGTTACAAGCGAGTGCGCGAGGGCAGAGCGCCACTTTATGGTGTCACCCATCACAGCACGATGATGTCACCACCTGGCTACGCGCTCACCCACATTTTGACTGGGCATTGCAACAGGATGAAACACAGGATGAGCAACACCTGATGTTACAAACCGCGCAGGGCGAACTCAGTGTGAACTGGCTACAACTGCGTCATAAGTTTCTGCACACATTCCAGACATAATTTCCCGTCAGCGAGGAACCTTTCCTTTTGCTCTTACCACTCATGTGTGATCTCAATCAACAGGAGAAGGGTATGAGCAATTCCTATGATATTCAGCGACGTCTTGATTCGCAGTTGGCACGAACGCATCACGCAGTCAGTAGCCTGACCAGCAGTACATTATCGCAAGAAGAGGGACCGGGCATCGGCGATATGATGGCATTCAAACAGGCGATGTTGCAGGAAATGACATCAAATTATACCGCCGGTCAATATGGTTCGCTCAAACACAGTATGAGCAAGGCGATTATCGACGCCATTAACTGACAATGTAAACGGCTTGGTGATCTGAGCCGTTTTTTCATTGCGCGCCATTCGGGATCAAATACCGGCGATTGCGAACCATGATTACAGGATCCGCTACAGGGAGATTGATGTGTTGAGTCAACCTATTCGTTTGTTACGTGTCATTATTGTCTTATTGGCTGGCGCAGTGAGCAGTTACGCCACCTTGCTATGGGCGCAGCCCCCCGCTGACTGGAAAAATGGCGCGTATGCTTATTCAGCGCAAAATACCACCTTGCGTACGGTGTTACAGGATTTCGCCAGCAGCCATGGTGTGAGTTTACGTATGGCGGATATCCCGGATAGCGTAGTAAATGGGCGTTTGCGTTCAGATAATGCCGTGAGCTTCCTTGACCGTCTGTCGCTGGAATATCGCTTTCAGTGGTTTGTCTATAACGACACCTTGTATATCAGCCCGCAGGCGGCACAGATTTCAAAACGGATGAGTGTTTCGGCGGACGCCGCGCCTGACCTGAAACAGGCGCTGGAAGGCGTGGGATTACTTGAACCCAAATTTGGCTGGGGGGAATTACTGGATGAAGGGGTGGTCTTGGTTACCGGGCCGCCTGAGTATATTTCTCTGATCAATACATTCAGCGAGCAGGATAAAGATAAAAAAGAAAATAAAGAAATGATGGTTTTCCCCCTGAAATATGCATCGGTGGCGGACAGGCAAGTTAAATACCGTGACAGCACGTTGCTGGTGCCGGGCGTGGCAACGATCATCAATGAACTGTTAGGTAAAAAAAATGGCCGTACCGCAGAGGGGATCACGGCGACGGATGAGCGTCAACAAAGTGCGATGTCGCGAGCGCTACAGGAACAATCAGACGGTATCTTATCCGGGCTCATCCAGAGCCAGGATTCTCGTATGCGCGGCAGCAATAGTAATGATGAGGACCCAGGTATGAATCCGCTGGTTTCCGCGGATATACGTAATAATGCGTTGTTGGTGCGCGATGATCCGAAGCAACGCGAGCAATATAGCGCCCTGATTGCCCAAATCGATATACCGCAAAAACTGGTGGAGATTGATGCGCTCATTGTTGATGTTGATCGCCAGGCGTTCTCGACACTTTCGGCTAATCTCGGTGGTGTTTTCGGCAATGTGACCGCCGGATCTTCCATGTTACAGGGAAGCAGTACGTTATTTGTTACTGATTACAGCCGCTTCTTCTCACAGATTCAGGCGCTGGAAGGTAACGGCAATGCCTCGATTGTCGCCAATCCCTCGGTATTGACGCTGGAAAACCAACCGGCAGTTATTGACCTCAGTGATACGGCGTATATTACCGCGACGGGCGAACGGGTGGTGGATATTCAGCCCGTGACGGCCGGCACCAGTTTACAGGTGGTTCCTCGCGCCATCGGCAATGGCAGCAAAGGTACGGTACAACTGATGGTGGATGTGGAAGATGGCAAAGTGGATAAAGATGATGAGGGCGCCGCGACAGGCGCGCGCCGCGCAACGGTCAGTACTCAGGCATTGGTGCAGCAAAGTGGTTCCCTGGTGATGGGCGGATTCCATTCGCGCGAAACCGGTGACGTGAAGCGGCGAATCCCGATTCTTGGCAGTATCCCTTATCTTGGCGCTTTATTTTCCTATACCCGGCACCAGACATCCCAACGAGAACGGCTATTTATTATTACCCCACATCTGGTGGGTGATCAGGTTGATCCAACCCGCTATATCGGTGATGAATACCGCAATCAACTGAGTGATGCCATGAGTGAGGTACAACGGCGTCAAAAATATACCCTGATGAAAGGGGATGTGGAGAATGCTTTGCGCGATTTAGCGGAAAACAAAGTTCCTGCGGGTTTCCGTACGGGCGGCGAAGGTGTCAGTTTAACGACGTTGTGCGATAACTTAATCGGTATCGCCTATGATTCGGCGCGTAGTCAATGGTACAGCAATCGCGCTTTGCAAGTGACTGTCGGCGTGATTAAGAATGTGTCGACCAGGCCATTGCGTTTTGATGAATCCAGTTGTCGCGATGATGATGTGCTGGCGGTCGCGGCATGGCCGGGGTCATTGTTATTGCCGGGGCAGTCGGCAGAAATCTATGTCGCCTACCAGACGCGGGGCGAAGCCCGGCGGACGCGGCTGTCACTGTTGTCAACCAATGCGAACCGCTAAGGAACCTTTATGAAAATCCGCTTATTGATCCTGGCGTTGCTCAGTGGCGTGCTCAGTGCCTGTGCATCGCACGATAATGGCTGCGACAATACCTTGTGCCGCCCTTTGTCTGAACGCCACCATCTGACTATCTGGTGGGCGACGGATATGCGCAACGGCGCACAAGACTATTCACAGGTTCCGGTTCGATAACGCCACCTCGGGGCGCATTCATTGCGCCCGTTCTCTGCATTTTCCTTCTCTTTATCCACCTCGTCAGATTGTTTTTTTGGGGAACTGAACAGGCCATTTTAACACTTAAGGAGTAGCGCCCCGTTGGGCTATTCTGCTTTGCGATACGCAGGGCTAGAGATTAAATATCCTGATAAGATGAGGTAATGTGATGAGTGATCTTAGCATCGGTTCAAACCTGGTTTCAAAGTTGTTGCAATCATCCAGTCTTTCGACGGGATTGGATAGCCTGAAAGAACAAGGTTCGTCATTGGCGAAGTCTGCACTACCATCCGAATTCGTCGATCAACTGTCGCAGAACATGGCTAGCAGGATAGCAAATTTACTGACGGGTTCATCGGGTGGTTCGGACTCGGGGAGTACTGGCAGTAGCTACCAGAGTGGAACGGGCAGTAATGATGAAAAGATAATGGCCATGCTACAACAGATAATGCAGCAGATGGGCATTAGTTCTCAGAATTCGCCGTTCAGTTCGGGTATGGGCTCGGACAACCAGAATGCGTTGACTGATGGTTTGAGCAGTGGCCTGAGCCAGTCCACCGATGGCTTAGGTGGAGGTAGCGTAGAGGGTGCCTATAACCAGGGGGCAAGTCAGGGCTTAAAAGATATATTGAACGCGTTGCAGGGATCATCGGGTAACACGTCGGGTGGCAGTGGCGTCAGTGATGCCTACACGAGCGGCTCAAACGCGGGCATAAGCGATGTGATGAACGCGTTGCAGGGGTCATTGGGTAGCCCTTCGGGTGGCAGTGGCGTCAGTGATGCCTATTCGAGCGGTGCAAACGCGGGCATAAGCGATGTGATGGATGCGTTGCAGG
>JAATFO010000088.1 GCA_015655145.1 Enterobacterales bacterium
GCGGGAGGCGAGACTTGAACTCGCACACCTTGCGGCGCCAGAACCTAAATCTGGTGCGTCTACCAATTTCGCCACTCCCGCAAAAAGATGGTGGCTACGACGGGAATCGAACCTGTGACCCCAGCATTATGAGTGCTGTGCTCTAACCAGCTGAGCTACGTAGCCATCTTTTTTCGCGTTACCTTCATCAGCATTGCGGGGCGCATTATGCGTAGTTGACCTGGAAGCGTCAACTAGTTTTTTCCCGTTTCTGGCCTTAAATGCCTTGTTTGTCTGGCTTGTGACCAGCGTGGTGATAAAAGCAACAATTTTTATTTGTAACAGACGTTACCCATAAATGAAAACGGGCCAGTAATGGCCCGTTTTTAATCAGAGAAACAGAGGGTTATTTATACGCGGACTGGTGAACACCCACGGCACGACCAGAAGGATCATCCATACTTTTAAAGGCTTCATCCCATTCAATGGCTTTGGCTGACGAACAGGCCACGGATGGACCGCCTGGCACGCATTCCGCTGCACTGGGCAGTGGGAATAACTCTTCAAAAATTTCGCGATAAAGCCAGGCTTCTTTTGACGTTGGCGTGTTATACGGGAAACGAAAATGCGCGGTCTGCAGTTGCAGGTCGGTCACTTGTTTCGCGGCAACTTCTTTTAAGGTGTCAATCCAGCTGTAACCCACGCCGTCAGAAAACTGCTCTTTTTGCCGCCATGCTACGCTTTCTGGCAGATAAGAGGAGAAACACTCACGCAGGATCTGTTTTTCCATTTTCCCGTTGCTGCCACACATTTTATCTTTTGGATTGATACGCATCGCCACATCAAGGAATTTCTTGTCAAGGAAAGGCACGCGCGCTTCCACGCCCCAGGCTGACATTGCTTTGTTGGCGCGTGCACAATCGTACATGTGCAATGCCAGCAATTTACGCACGTTTTCTTCGTGGAACTCTTTGGCATTTGGCGCCTTATGGAAGTAGAGATAACCGCCAAAGACTTCATCCGCACCTTCGCCGGAGAGCACCATCTTAATACCCATCGCCTTAATCTTGCGCGACATGAGATACATTGGCGTTGAAGCGCGGATGGTTGTTACATCATAGGTTTCAATATGATAGATAACATCACGTATCGCATCCAGACCTTCCTGAACAGTGAAATGAATTTCGTGATGCACCGTGCCGAGATAATCGGCAACTTCTTTGGCGGCCTTCAAATCAGGAGACCCTTCGAGGCCGACGGCAAAAGAGTGTAACTGCGGCCACCAGGCCTCGCTTTGACCCTGGTCTTCAATACGTTTGGCGGCAAAACGCTTGGTTACTGCGGAGATAATGGATGAGTCAAGCCCACCAGAAAGCAGTACGCCATAAGGGACGTCAGACATCAGGTGACTTTTCACTGATTCTTCCAGCGCGTTTTTCAATGCTGTCGCGTCAGTCTCGTTATGTTCTACATTGGCGTATTCCATCCAGTCACGCTGGTAATAACGGTGGATTTCACCGTCCGTGCTGGAGAGATAACTTCCTGGGGGAAATTCTTTCAGCGTGCGACAAACCGGGACCAGCGCTTTCATTTCTGAAGCAACGTACAGGTTGCCGTGTTCATCATTGCCCATATAGAGCGGAATGATGCCAAGATGGTCGCGGCCAATCAGCCAGCTATTTTTCTCACTGTCATAAAGAATAAAGGCAAACATCCCTTGCAAGTCATCAAGGAAATCGGTGCCTTTTTCCTGGTAGAGCGCGAGGATGACTTCACAGTCAGAACCCGTCTGGAATGCATAGCGATCGCTCAATTCGGCGCGCAAAGCCTGATGATTATAGATTTCACCGTTAACCGCCAGAACATGGGTATGTGCAGCATTGTACAACGGCTGTGCGCCATTGTTGACGTCAACAATAGAAAGACGCTCGTGCGCCAGAATGGCATTGTCATCGGCATAAACACCAGACCAGTCAGGGCCACGATGACGCATCAGACGGGAAAGCTCCAGCGCTTTCTTACGCAGTTCTGAAGGATCTGTTTTTAGATCCAGCACACCAAATATAGAACACATAACAGACTCCCTAACGGCTCACCTTGCGGTGATGTTTCTTTGACGGATGTTGCATGGGCAACGGCATACGTTGCGTGATGTATAAGAAAATGCGCTATTTCATGTTGGTGATACAAGTGATTTAGTTTTTTTATGATAAAAACTTTATTGACTTGGATAATTATTGATGAATATTCATTTTTTGATGGCAAACATTGTGGGATCTGCAAAAAAAACAAAAAAGAGAACAAAAGTTGAGCAGGGTTGTTCCGGGCGACCTCGACAGCGATGCCCGGGTTTGCACTTTCAGAGAATGTCAATATCGGCAACAGAGGGGTAGATCCAACTGGGGCGGAACGGCATGCTATCAATGTCGTTAAGTGTCGAAACGCCGGATAATACCAAAATAGTTTCGAGCCCAGCCTGAAAACCCGCCAGGATATCGGTCCGCAAATTATCCCCGACGATGACCGTTTCTTCAGAATGGGCCTGCATCTTATTGAGCGCTGCGCGGATAATCCATGGGCTGGGTTTACCAACGTAGAAGGGTTTGCGGCCCGCAATTTTTTCAATACCGGCACAAAGCGCCCCACAGGCGGGAGAGAAGCCGCGACCGTGAGTATCCGGATTGGTGGCGATAAAACGCGCGCCGTTCGCCACAAAGAATGCGGCTTTATGCATCATTTCCCAGTTGAAAGAACGCGTTTCACCGACGATAACAAAATCAGGATTGATATCAGTGATGGTAAAACCGGCTTTATATAATTCATGGATCAGGGCGCCTTCACCCACAACATAGACTTTTTTACCCTCCTGGCGCCGCAGAAAATCCGCTGTTGCCATTGCTGAGGTGTAAAACAGACTCTCCTGTACATCAATACCGGCGGAGATAAAACGGTTGGCTAAATCCTGTGGGGTCTGGGAAGGGTAGTTAGTCAGAATCACCAACGACAGACCTTTTTCCAGCAAGCGGTGCAGAAACTCGCTGGCGCCGGGGACGGCAGTATTGTCGTGCATTAGCACGCCATCAATATCACAAATTACGTTTTTTAGGCTCATAGGCGTATCCAGAAAGCCCGCAGGGGCGGCGGGTCAGGGCGTCATTCTCCCAGAAGGTGTTGTAACAGAATGCCGTTTAGCATTGCGCGTTTTGCGAGAGCAAAAGCGCCAATCGCTGAACGATGGTCGAGTTCAGAACCAACAACGGGCAGGTTTTTACGAAATGCGTTTAATACTTGCCGGTTTATACAGCCTTCAATAACCGGAAGTAGTATCTTTTCTGCTTCGGTAATTTCACCGGCAATGACTACTTTTTGTGGATTAAACAGGTTAATCGCAATTGCAATCGCCTTACCAAGATAGCGACCAACATATTCAATGACTTCACAAGCCAGTGGGTCGCCGTGATTGGCGGCTTTACAGATCGCGTGAATCTGGCAATCGTCAAGGCTCAGGGCGCTGGGATAACCCTGAGTGAGAAGATGGCGCACGCGATGTTCAATTGCACTGTTGGCGGCTATTGTCTCCAGGCAGCCAAAATTACCACAGTGACAGCGTTCACCCAGCGGATCTACCTGAATATGACCGATTTCACCCACATTACCGTTACTGCCAAGAAAGATGCGCCCATTGGTGATAATGCCGGCGCCGGTACCACGATGAACACGCACCAATATTGAGTCGGCGCAGTCGCGGGATGCACCGAAATAGTGCTCAGCCAGCGCCAGACTACGGATATCATGGCCCACGAAACTGGTTACCCTGAAGCGTTTTTCAAGGTGTTCGACCAGGCTCCAGTTATTGACATTAATATGCGGCATATAGCGGATAATACCGTTATGCGGATCGACCAGGCCCGGCAGGATCACGGCAATCGCAATCAGTTCGCGTATTTTACGCTGATGCGTTTCCTGAAAGTGGAAAATCGCAGTGAATAACGCATTTTCCAGCATCTCCTGTGTACGTTCCGGTAATGGATAATGCTCTTCGGCAAGCGATTTGCCGCTCAAATCAAACAAGGTTACCGTAGCGTCATTGCGACCAAGGCGCACACCAATGGTATGGAAACCCCGAGTTTCTGTAATGATAGAGATGGCGCGGCGTCCACCGGTTGAGGCTTGTTGCTCGACTTCTTTGATCAGCCCGCGTTCAATCAACTGGCGGGTGATTTTAGTGACACTGGCGGGTGCAAGCTGGCTGAGCTCCGCAATCTGGATCCGTGAAATCGGCCCTTTGCGGTCAATAAGTCGATAAACGGCAGCACCGTTAAGCTGTTTTACGAGATCGACATTGCCGATTTGTGTTTGGCCGCCAGTGGTCATTCAGTGATTACTCGCTTAGAACTTCGTTACCATTAACGAGAGTCTTGATAATGTGATAATCGCGGGTAAAGACCGTTAGATTGGCGATTTTACCGGCTTCAATGGAACCTAATTGTTGTTCTACTCCGATGGCGCGAGCAGGATACAGTGTGGCCATGCGCAGCACTTCGTCCAACGAAATGCCGAGATGTTCGACGCCGTTTCGTACCGCTTCGATCATCGTCAGCGCAGAACCACTGAGTGTGCCATGTTCGTCAACACACAACCCATCGCGATAGTATATTGTTTTTCCAGCAAAAATAAACTGGTCAATGTTTGCCCCCGCCGCCGCTGTGGCATCGGTCACCAGAATGAGCTTGTCATGTTTGATCCGTTTTGTGTTGCGGATATTGGCGTAATGAACATGTAAGCCATCAGCAATAATACCGCACCAGACGTCAGGTGAGTCCAGTACCGCACCGATCAAACCGGGTTCGCGCCCTACCAGTGCTGGCATCGCATTATAAAGATGGGTGGCAAAACTGACGCCCGCATTGATACCTTTTTTGGCTTCATTATACGTGGCGTTGGAGTGTCCGGCAGAAACAACGATACCCGCCGCTTTTAATTGCTGTATCACCTCTTCCCCGGCCATTTCGGGGGCAAGTGTTACCAGGCTAATCACGTCAGCATTTTCACAGAGAAAATTAACCAGTTCCGGCTCGGGTTTACGGATAAGATCCGGGTTGTGAGTGCCTTTTTTGGCGATATTTAACCACGGGCCTTCCAGATGCAAGCCCAACGCCTGATACTTATTCTGTGCCAGATAAGCGCGCATGACTTCTACCGCGCGTTTCATCAGCGCATCGGTGCTGGTAATCAGTGTGGGTAAAAAACAGGTGCAGCCTGACTTCTCATTCGTCTTCTGCATAACCGTGAGGGTTTCAACGCTGATGGCGTTAATATCGTCATTGAATTGTACGCCACCGCAGCCGTTAAGCTGGAGATCAATAAATCCCGGCGCAATGATTGCACCGCCCACATCATGTATTTCAGCATCGGCAGGCACGTCGGACAAAAGACAAACGCGCTCAATTAACCCGTCAGCAATAACAACGGCATGATGATCCAGAATGTCATGGCCGGTGAAGATACGGCCATTGGTAAGTGCATACATGATACTTTTCTCCCGGCGCTTCTGACCTGCATCTGTCACTCACCGCGTCGGGCGCAGGAACCCTCAACGCCGGTGTTGTCGACAGTGACGAAACATCGCCTTTCGCCACAGTGACGCTGTTGTCAGACAGCGGACCAAATATATTAAATATCTTTTATATTTTCCGCTTCCATTTCACGAAAATATTTCACTGTTTTTACCTTAAGCTCCATAGTGGCGGGCTCATCACAGACCATCACTGATTTTGCATGAAGCTGCAGACAACTGATGGTCCACATGTGATTAACGTTCCCTTCTACGGCAGCCTGCAGTGCCTGTGCTTTGACATGGCCGGTAACCAAAATCATCACTTCTTCAGCATCCAGTAGCGTACCGATACCGACGGTTAATGCATATTTGGGAACCTGATTAACATCGCCGTCGAAGAAGCGCGAATTCGCTACGCGGGTATCGTGTGTCAGTGTTTTGATACGGGTACGCGATGCCAAAGACGATGCTGGCTCGTTGAACGCAATGTGGCCATCATTGCCCACGCCACCCATAAACAGATGGATTTTACCCAGAGCCCGAATTTTTTCTTCGTACTGACGACATTCTGCATCGATATCGCTGGCATTGCCATTGAGAAGATGAATATTTTCAGCCGGAATATCAACATGATCAAAGAAATTACGGTGCATAAAACTGTAGTAGCTTTCCGGGTGCTCTTTTGGCAGGCCGACATATTCATCCATATTAAATGTCATCACATGTCTGAAGCTGACCTGGCCTGCTTTATGCATATCAACCAAATGCTTGTAGGCTTCCAGCGGTGTACTGCCTGTAGGCAGACCCAGCACGAAGGGGCGATCAGCGGTGGGTTTGAATGCATTGATGCGATTGACGATATGACGTGCGGCCCATTTGCCGACCTGAGTCGGATTAGCCAGAGGAATCAGTCTCATGTTTTACCTCGTTTAAGCAGAAGAGAAGCAGGGTAAGACGATTTTTACTATTTGAACCCGTCATCTTTCATGTTGCCGGCGCATGTTTGACTGAATCGTTGATGCGTTAAAAGCACACCTGAATTCGCTCACGCACCACCGTCCTGCAACGAAAAATCCATGGGGCTATACTTAAGCGTAACGCGACATTAATCATCACAACAGGAGAAAAAATCGTCTTGATATTTTGTATCTTAAAATAAGTTTATGGCGATAGCCAGGGTTGTGTTAAGAATGATGTGTCATTTGGTGATATCACCCGCATAATTAACGGTTTTAATTTGCGAAGCGAATTAATTTACTTTTACACTGCGCCGGTGGTGTGTACAGTCATCATGTAATCTGAAGAGTGTGATAATAAAATAAAACAACTTCAGACGCTGTTACAGTTCTGATAGGGGGATGAAGGTGAATATTCTTAGCTATTTGCAAAAGGTTGGGCGCGCTCTTATGGTGCCGGTGGCAACATTACCCGCCGCCGCAATCCTGATGGGCGTGGGGTATTGGATCGATCCTGATAGCTGGGGTGCCGGTAATGCATTAGCGGCGCTCTTTATTAAATCAGGCTCAGCCATTATTGATAATATGTCGGTGTTGTTTGCTATTGGCGTTGCATATGGCATGTCGAAAGATAAAGATGGCGCGGCGGCCCTGACCGGGTTTGTCGGTTTTCTTGTCGTCACAACCCTGTGTTCGCCTGCTGCCGTGTCGATGATCCAGAAAATGCCGCTGGACCAGGTTCCGGCCGCATTTGGTAAGATCAATAACCAGTTTGTGGGGATTCTGGTCGGTATTCTCTCAGCTGAAGTGTATAACCGCTTCAGTCATGTTGAGTTACCGAAAGCCCTCTCATTCTTCAGTGGTCGTCGTCTGGTACCGATACTGGTTTCCTTTCTGATGATTTTGGTGGCCTTTATTCTGATGTATATCTGGCCGGTGATTTTTGGCGGGCTGGTGAGCTTCGGTGAACACCTGCAGAAACTGGGATCGGTCGGTGCTGGGATCTACGCATTCTTTAACCGTTTGCTGATTCCGGTTGGTTTGCACCACGCGCTGAACTCGGTATTCTGGTTTGATGTCGCAGGCATCAACGATATTCCCAATTTCCTCGGTGGGGCGCAGTCTATTGAGAGCGGTAAAGGTATCGTGGGGATCACCGGGCGCTATCAGGCGGGTTTTTTCCCGATTATGATGTTCGGCTTGCCGGGCGCAGCGCTGGCCATTTATCAGTGTGCCCGCCCGGAGAATCGTGCCAAAGTCGGCGGGATCATGGTGGCGGCAGCATTTGCGTCATTTTTCACCGGTATCACCGAGCCGCTGGAATTCTCTTTCATGTTTGTGGCGCCGGTACTGTATGTTATCCACGCGTTCCTGACGGGCGTCTCCATCTTTATCGCCGCGAGTATGCACTGGATTGCCGGTTTCGGTTTTAGTGCCGGCCTGGTCGACCTGGTGCTCTCGACGCGTAACCCGCTTGCGACCCACTGGTACATGTTAATCCCGCAAGGGCTGGTGTTCTTCGTTATCTACTATGTCGTGTTCCGTTTCACTATCAAAAAATTCAATCTCATGACGCCGGGCCGCGAACTGACGGTTTCCGGTGATGAAAGCGATGGTTATGACGTTAATATTGATAACAACGGTAATGGCGAATCGGCAACGGAATCGCTGGCGCGGCGTTACATCAGCGCCGTGGGTGGCTCTGATAACCTGACCCAGATTGATGCCTGTATTACCCGCTTGCGTTTAAATGTGCAAGACTCCGCCAACGTTAACGAGTCGGTGGCAAAACGGCTGGGTGCTTCGGGGGTAATTCGCCTGAACAAGCAAAGTGTGCAAATCATCGTGGGGACACGGGCTGAGTCCATTGCTTCCGCGATGAAAAGCATACTGGCAAAAGGCCCGGTGGCGGCGGCAAATAGTGCGGTAGCCGCTCAGCCACAATCGAAAGTCGTTGCGCCGGGTGTTGCTAAAGGCAGTATTATCGCTACGTTGGTGGCGCCAGTCAGCGGTGAAGTGGTTGCCATTGAAAATGTGCCGGATGATGCATTCGCCAGTAAAGCGGTGGGTGATGGGTTGGCCATAAAACCGACGGATAACACGGTAGTGGCGCCGATCAGCGGTACGGTGGTTAAAATCTTTACCACCAATCACGCTTTTTGTCTGGAAAGTGATGATGGTGTGGAAATTGTGGTGCACATGGGGCTGGATACCGTTTCGCTGGAAGGTCAGGGCTTTAAACGGTTGGTTGAAGAGGGTGCTGTTGTTACCGCCGGTCAGCCTATCCTGGAGATGGACCTGGTGTTCCTTAATACACATGCGCGCTCAATGATAAGCCCGGTGGTTGTCAGTAATATTGATGATTTCAGTGGGTTGAATTTGCTGGCGAGTGGTCATGTAGTTGCCGGTCAGACGCCACTGTACGAAATTAAAGGGTAATTTTTGTCTTGTTGATAATCAAGGGCAGGCACGATTCCTGCCCTTTTTTCTGCCCGTCAGCTAACAAACGGTTGTTTCCCCCCGTCGCTTTGTGGATCATATCCGTTATTTCGTGGTTTACATCACCAGACATTACGTGTTGAGGAAATTAAGATGAGTGAGGCTGAAGCCCGCCCAACTAACTTTATTCGTCAGATTATTGACGAAGATTTGGCGAGTGGTAAACACCCTGGTGTGCATACCCGCTTTCCGCCGGAGCCTAATGGTTATCTGCATATTGGCCATGCAAAATCCATTTGTCTGAACTTTGGTATTGCGCAAGACTACCAGGGGCAGTGTAACTTGCGTTTCGATGACACTAATCCGGTAAAAGAAGATGTGGAGTATGTCGAATCGATTAAACGTGACGTGCAATGGCTGGGTTTCCAGTGGAGTGGCGACATCCATTATTCCTCTGATTACTTTGACCAACTGCATCACTATGCCATTGAGTTGATTAACAAAGGTCTGGCGTATGTTGATGAATTGAGCGCAGATCAAATTCGTGAGTATCGCGGCACGCTAACTGCACCGGGAAGAAATAGCCCGTATCGCACGCGTACGGTGGAA
This sequence comes from Enterobacterales bacterium, assembly GCA_015655145.1. Lineage (GTDB taxonomy): Bacteria > Pseudomonadota > Gammaproteobacteria > Enterobacterales > Enterobacteriaceae > JAATFO01. The sequence continues at coordinate 9,541 of JAATFO010000088.1, forward strand.
GAAAACCTCAGCTTGTTTGAGAAAATGCGCAATGGTGAATTTGCTGAGGGAGCGGCTTGTCTGCGCGCGAAAATCGACATGGCGTCACACTTTATGGTGATGCGTGATCCGGTGCTGTATCGAATTAAGTTTGCCGAACATCATCAGACGGGAGATAAATGGTGTATCTACCCGATGTACGATTTTACCCACTGTATTTCCGATGCGCTGGAAGGCATTACCCACTCACTCTGTACGCTGGAGTTCCAGGACAACCGTCGTCTGTACGATTGGGTATTGGATAATATCACCATCCCGGTACATCCGCGTCAGTACGAGTTCTCACGCCTTAATCTCGAATATGCCATTATGTCCAAGCGCAAGCTGAGCCAGTTGGTCAGTGAGAAGATTGTCGAAGGATGGGATGATCCCCGGATGTTGACGGTCTCTGGTCTGCGCCGTCGCGGATATACCGCCTCTGCCATCCGTGAGTTCTGTCGGCGTATTGGCGTAACCCGGCAAGATAATATTGTTGAGATGGCATCGCTGGAATCCTGTATTCGCGATGATCTGAACGACAATGCGCCTCGTGCCATGGCGGTACTGGACCCGGTGAAAGTTGTGCTTGAAAACCTGCCGGCAGGTTATGACGAAATGCTTACCATGCCACTGCACCCCAACAAGCCTGAAATGGGTACACGTAAGGTGCCGTTTAGCCGTGAAGTCTACATTGATCGCGCTGATTTTCGGGAAGAGGCCAATAAACAATACAAACGGCTGGTATTGGGCAAAGAAGTCCGTCTGCGTAATGCTTACGTCATTAAAGCGGAGCGGGTGGAAAAAGACGACGCAGGAAATATTACCTGTTTGTATTGTCACTGTGACCAGAATACGTTGAACAAAGACCCTGCGGATGGACGTAAAGTAAAAGGCGTGATTCACTGGGTATCAGCAGAACACGGATTACCTGCGGAATTTCGCTTATATGACCGTTTATTCAGTGTGCCAAATCCGGCAGGTGCGGAGGATTTTCTTACCACAATTAACCCCGATTCGCTGGTGATAAAACAAGGGGTGGTAGAGCCGGGTTTGCGAAATGCAGAAGCGACTAAACCCTGTCAGTTTGAACGTGAAGGCTATTTCTGTGTGGATAGCGTCTATTCCAGTGCGGCACACTTAGTGTTTAACCGGACGGTCGGACTGCGTGATACCTGGACGAAAATGGGGGACTGAGTAATACGGATGGATGAACGCTGATCTGAAGGGTGATATCCCCTTCAGGTCACGGATCATGTTTTCAGGCAGTGTTTCACTGCGATTGACTCTGATACTGCGGTTTATTGATCGTGTAATGTTTCATCTTCGCGACAGTCACCCAGAGCACAGTGACCATAAAGATATAAGCTGTGGTTAGTGAGCTTAATGCCGTGACGTGTAGCGATTTCACGTTGACGCGCTTCAATGGACTCATCGCTGAACTCAATGACCTTTCCACAATCAAGGCAAATCAGGTGATCATGATGATGTTGCTGAGTGAGTTCGAACACGGATTTTCCGCCTTCGAAATTGTGGCGCGTAACAATCCCTGCGTCATCAAATTGGTTCAGAACACGATAAACCGTGGCCAGACCAATCTCCTCGCCCATATCAATCAGGCGTTTATATAAATCTTCCGCACTGACATGATGGCCTTCTGGCTCCTGAAGCACTTCCAGAATTTTCAGTCGCGGAAGTGTGACTTTCAGGCCGGCCTTCTTTAATGCGGTATTGTTGTCAGTCATGCGGATATTGTCCTGTTACTTTTTTCTGGTCACAGTGTGGCTGGAGAGCCCTGAACATCGGTCGACACTGAATTCTGTTACATCATTATAGAACTGATGCATCGAAATGAAAACCGCAGGGGAAGCGAAAAGCACTATTGGATGTAAGGATAAGTATCATTACGCCCTGAGAAGCTGATGCCGGATCACCTGCTGAGTTAACATTCACTTAGCGCTTGCCCCATTTGACCGGTGATTTGAAACCGAGACAGGGGACAAAATTTCCACGTACTCCGTGTACGCTCCGTTTTCTGTGTGCTGTTCGCGTTCAAACGGTTAATCATGACGCCTGACAGGCCAGATTCTTAATTTCATCGTCTTATACTTAAACAATGAAAAGACGGATGACCGATAAGGGTATTCTACAGGTTTGATGTCGAAAGTGACAAATAGCTATTGATTATTTCTACAGGAAAAACCACACATTCAATGTGAGCAAATGCGCACATTGAATCTTGCGTGGTTATGCTTCGATGATTTCTTGCAGATGAAGCTCGTCGACAATCTGCTTCACCCATTTTTCGACGCGTTCATTGGTTAGTTCGGGTTGACGGTCTTCATCAATGGCCAAACCGAGAAAGTGATGATCATCAGCCAGACCTTTTGACGCTTCAAAATGATAACCCGCCGTCGGCCAGTGGCCGACGATTACCGCGCCATTAGGTTCGATAATGTCACGAATGGTGCCCATTGCGTCACAGAAATACTCTGCGTAATCTTCCTGATCCCCGCAGCCAAACAGAGCAACCAGCTTACCGCCAAAGTCGATTTCTTCCAGTGTCGGGAAGAAATCATCCCAGTCGCACTGGGCCTCGCCATAATACCAGGTTGGAATGCCAAGCAATAAAATATCAAAGGCTTCAAGATCTTCTTTACTGCTCTTGGCGATGTCATAAACCTCTGCAACTTCTTTGCCGAGTTGTTTTTGGATCATCTTTGCAATGTTTTCTGTGTTGCCAGTATCGCTGCCAAAGAAAATACCTACGATTGCCATGAGTTTAATAACCTCTTGAAACTTAATAAGATGGTGGCTGCTGGTTGCCTGCAGATAGTGGCAATAATAGCAGACAGAGTCAGGTCACGGAACTTGTAAAGCCGGTACATTTGTCGCTTTGTGCGATTATGCGGGCGGCGTGTTCACCAGGAAGCAGCATGCAGTTGGTTCAGGATCATCTCTTCGATCAACTCACTGCGGCTCATATTACGTTGCTCTGCCAGTTCATTGAGCGCATCCACGGCTTCACTGTTCATTTTTAGTTCAACACGGCGTAATCCACGGACTTTGTCACGCTTCAATTGATTACGTTTGTTGATGCGAAGTTGCTCATCGCGCATCAACGGATTAGTTTTGGGCCGTCCTGCTCGTCGCTCGTTTGCGAACAGATCCAGGGTGGTGCGGTCCGTTTGTTCTTTTGCCATAGGATCGTGATATTGAATGGGTACCGCAGCGTGCGTTCTGACTTAACTTAAGCCGGTTTGCTATGGTTTTCGACCACAGCGAAATTTTAGCGCGCTATCATACCCCAGGGAAAGTCGCGGCGGCAATTATTTCACTGGATAGATAACATGTTGCTTTTAAACTACAAAAAAACGCCGCAGAGCGCGTAAAACAGCCTCAGGTTTCTCTGCATGGACCCAGTGACCTGCACCGGCAATAACATGGGCCTTCGCCAGTGGAAACTGGCTTAACAGCGCCTCGCGATGGCTATCGTCGAGATAAGGAGAGTTTCCACCACGGATAAACAGTGCCGGATGGTGCCATGCGGGGACATTTTCCCAGCCAGTGATGGCTGCATAGTTGTTCCATAACGCCGGGACGTTAAATCGCCATTGCCCATTATGGAATGATTTCAGCAGGAACTGGATCACCCCTTCCTCTGTTATATAATCGCGCATTGTTTGCGCAGCGAGCGGGCGCGCGGTGATACCGGCGTCGCTGACGGCATTCACGGCGGCGAAAATAGCATCATGGCGTCGGGTGTGGTAATCAACCGGGGCGATATCAAGCAATGCCAGTTGTTTTATCCGTTCCGGTGCAAGTGCGGTCATCATCATCGCGATTTTGCCGCCCATCGAGTGGCCAATCACGGAAACGTTAGTCATCGCCTGCTCATCGAGTGTATCTAACATGTCCTGTGCCATCATGCGATACGTCATCTCATCGGCTCGGGGCGACAAACCATGATTACGCACATCAACCTGAATAATCGGCTGTTCTGTTTTCAACTCACGCGCGATGATGCCCAGGTTATCAAGGCTGCCAAACAACCCGTGGATTAACAGCAGCGGGGTGGCGCCAACGGGAGATTGCTCAGTTTGCAGACGCACATTCAAATTCATGACAAAGTTCTTACAGTTCAGACGAAAGCTTAGGTTATCATGGTTTCACATTTCCTGCAGGTTGGGCGTCGGGGATGCGTTTTTTTTGCGGCATATTCTGACTTTTGCTGGCAACCGTGGTTGACGCTATCGACTCGCAGGATTTAGCTTTATAATCCTTATGTTAGAACGGCGTGATATGGCGTGCGGTTTGTTGATCATTCCGCCGTCAGCCCGGGCGCCGTTCTGCTACAAGTAATAACCGTACGGATAAAGATGAAAACGATTGACGTTGACGAAGAACTTTACCATTACATTGCCAGCCACACTCAGCACATTGGTGAAAGCGCATCGGATATTTTGCGGCGGATGTTAAAATTTTCTGCCGCTGAGGGTACCCCGACGCCAATGACGCCCGCATCAACGGGCATGGCTACTGTGACCACAGGGCAGCACGCCCCGGTGAAAAATGCAACGCGTCCAGATGAGCGCGTGCGTACCGTGCGAGAACTGTTGCTTTCCGATGAATATGCGGAACAGAAGAAAGCGGTAAATCGATTTATGCTGATTTTGTCGACTTTATATCACATTGATCCCACATTATTTTCTGATGCAGCGTCCTCATTGCAGGGTCGCACACGCATCTATTTCGCCGGCGATCAGCAAATATTGTTACAGAATGGCACCCATACCAAGCCGCAACAGGTTCCCGACACACCTTTTTGGGTTATTACCAATACCAATACAGATCGCAAATGCAGCATGGTCGAACACATCATGTTGTCGATGCAGTTCCCGCAGGAACTGACTGAAAAAGTTTGCGGTACCATTTAACGAAAGCGTCAGGGAGAAGCGCCAATGGCCAATCACCCCCGTGCCGGACAGCCAGCCCGGCAGAGCGATTTGATTAATGTTGCACAATTAACATCCCAGTATTATGTCTTGCAGCCCGATCTGACCAATGCCGAACATGCGGTGAAATTTGGCACTTCAGGCCATCGAGGGAGTGCCGGACGTCATAGTTTTAACGAAACGCACATTCTCGCTATTGCTCAGGCGATTGCGGAAGTGCGTAGCAAGAACGGGATTACCGGCCCTTGCTATGTTGGCAAAGATACCCATGCGTTATCCGAGCCCGCCATTATTTCGGTGCTGGAAGTTCTGGCCGCTAACGGCGTGGAGGTCATTGTTCAGCAGGACAACGGCTATACGCCAACACCGGCGATCTCCAATGCCATTTTGGAACACAATAAGCGTGGGGGAGCGCAGGCAGACGGCATTGTGATTACGCCCTCACATAACCCACCAGAAGATGGCGGGATTAAATACAACCCACCTAACGGCGGTCCGGCGGACACGAATGTCACTAAAGTGGTGGAAGACCGGGCGAATCAACTGATTAAGGATGGCTTAAAAGAGGTCAAACGCTTGTCGTTGGATCGCGCCATGGCAAGCGGTCATATCCACCAGCAAGACCTGATGCAGCCTTATATTGAAGGTCTGGCGCAGGTCATTGACATCCCGGCGATTCAGCAAGCGGGCCTGAAAATTGGGGTTGATCCGCTGGGTGGTTCAGGTATTGCCTACTGGCAGCGTATTGCGGAATTCTATCATCTTGATCTCACTCTGGTGAATGATGAGGTTGATCAAACTTTCCGCTTTATGCACCTGGATAAAGACGGTGTGATCCGGATGGACTGCTCGTCTGAATCAGCGATGGCGGGGCTATTGGCGCTGCGTGATAAGTTTGATCTGGCCTTTGCTAATGATCCTGATTACGACCGTCACGGGATTGTCACGCCAGCGGGCCTGATGAACCCGAATCACTACCTGGCGGTTGCTATCAACTACCTGTTCCAGCATCGTCCGCGCTGGGGCAAAGAGGTTGCCGTGGGCAAAACACTGGTTTCCAGTGCCATGATTGACCGGGTCGTGAATGATATCGGTCGTAAACTGGTAGAAGTGCCAGTCGGCTTTAAATGGTTTGTTGATGGTCTGTTTGACGGTAGTCTTGGTTTTGGCGGTGAAGAGAGCGCCGGAGCATCATTTCTGCGTTTTGATGGCACACCATGGTCAACCGATAAAGACGGCATTATTCTTTGCCTGTTAGCGGCAGAAATCACCGCAGTAACGGGTAAAAACCCGCAACAACATTATGATGAGTTGGCTAAGCAGTTTGGCGCGCCAAGTTATAATCGTTTACAGGCAAGTGCAACATCAGCACAAAAAGCCGCACTCGCGAAATTATCACCCGACATGGTCAGTGCGGATACGCTGGCTGGCGATCCCATTATTGCACGTCTGACCGCGGCACCCGGTAATGGCGCTGCGATTGGCGGCCTGAAAGTGATCACTAAAAATGGCTGGTTTGCCGCCCGCCCTTCCGGTACGGAAGATGCCTACAAAATTTACTGTGAAAGTTTCCTTGGCGCGGAACACCGCGAGAAGATCGAACACGAAGCGGTAGAAATTGTCAGTGAAGTTTTGAAGAACGCGTAATTATTGTGGTGATACAAACAGGCGCTGCGTGAGTAGCGCTTTTTTTATGCCTTCCCGCAATGTGTGGCGCCAGTTTAATTGTACGCTACTATTGGGATTATTAGTGTGAGACATCGCTGTTGTCGCGTTCGCAGTTAAGATTATCATCGCCAGAATGTGGTGGGGTTCTTGTTTTTATCGGGGCGTATTTCATGAATAATTTTGAATTAGAACGCATTGTTAATCAGTTGCTTAATACAGAAAGTTTCACTGATTACGGGCCAAATGGCTTGCAGGTGGAAGGACGTGATGACGTGAAGAAAATTATCACTGGCGTCACGGCCTGCCAGGCGCTGCTGGATGAAGCGGTTCATCAGCAAGCGGATGCGGTTATTGTACACCATGGTTATTTCTGGCGGAATGAATCGTCGGTGATTAAAGGAATGAAGCGTCGCCGTCTGCGGACGTTGCTGGCGAATGACATTAATCTTTATGGCTGGCATTTACCGCTGGATGCGCATCCGCAACTGGGAAATAATGCGCAACTCGCGCAACGACTCGGTATTACGGTGCGGGGTGAAGTCATGCCATTAGTGCCATGGGGCGAAGTCGAAGAACCGTTGAGCGGCGAGCAACTGGCGCAACGCATTACACACGAGTTGGGCAGAGAACCGTTGTATTGTGGCGACAATGCGCCGCAACATATTCGCCGTATTGCCTGGTGTACCGGAGGCGGTCAGGGGTTTATTGATAATGCCGCCGCATTCGGCGTTGATGCTTTCATTACCGGTGAGGTTTCTGAGCAAACAATTCACAGTGCGCGTGAAAATGGACTGCATTTTTATGCGGCCGGACATCATGCGACCGAGCGCGGCGGTGTGCAGGCATTGGGGCAATGGCTGGCAGAACACTGTGCACTGGATGTCGTTTTTGTCGATATTGATAATCCGGCTTGACGTCGCTGGCGGCAGATTGGTCTATCGCATCGGAGCGATGTGTCGGCTTACTGTTGAACGATTAACATGACTCCGTGGCAGGGCAATGAAGGGATTGGCGCCCTGACAGGAAACTGTTTTTCTGATGGTGAATTTACCCCCACGTTATTTAATTTAGTGCCGTTCATTTAGTTGTGTATTTACTCTTTCAGATAGCGTTGCTATGGCGGGTTTAATGACACCATGGCGAGCAATCATTCTGTAATGGTTTTGAATACAGTCTTGTTGCTGAACAACCGATTAACCACCTGCAGGTAAAACCTCCATCTAACGCCAATTGATCACTATTCATAACCTATTGCCCTGATATCCTGATAGTGCAGTCGTGTTTTTACCTGCATGGATATTCCACCGCCTTACCCGCTTACCTTTGCTTGTTGCTTTCTCATTACGTTATTGTCGCCAGAAAAAATATTCCTGTGATGACCGTGGCAAAGCAGTTGACACATCTGTGTTACACCCGCATAACTGCATGAGGTTTCGATAAAAAATGTGGAGAAGGGGGTATGTTTTGCAACGAGCACGTTGTTACCTGCTAGGAGAACGCGCAGTAGTGCTTGAACTGGAGCCGCCGGTATCACTGATCAGCCAGCAAAAAATTTGGGGATTAAGCGAACGGTTAAACAGCAATCCAGACGTTATTGAAGCGATTCCGGGGATGAATAATCTGACAGTATTGTTACGCGATCCACAGTTTGCGGCGCTGGATGCGATAGAACAATTACAGGATTGGTGGGAAGACAGTGAGGCGGCGCTCCCGCAGTCACGACAGATTGATATCCCGGTCATTTATGGTGGTGATGCTGGTCCTGATCTTCATGAGGTCGCGCACCATTGCCAGCTTTCACCATCCCAGGTGGTAGAGTTACATACGGCGGGCGACTACGTGGTTTACTTCATCGGTTTTCAGCCGGGATTCCCTTATCTCGGTGGGTTGGCATCAGGCCTGAATACCCCGCGTCGCGCTGAACCGCGTGTTCAGGTTCCTGCTGGTTCGGTGGGTATTGGCGGGAGCCAGACCGGGATTTATCCATTGGCGACGCCAGGTGGCTGGCAACTGATTGGTCGCACTGATATCACGTTGTTTAATCCGCAGCAACAACCGCCAACATTATTGCGCCCGGGCGACCATATCCGCTTTGTGCCGCAGAAGGAGGGGATATGTTGACGATAATTCGTGCCGGGATCAGTACGACAATCCAGGATTCAGGGCGCAGCGGCTGGCGGCAGTTCGGCATTGGCAGCGGCGGTGTACTTGATGTACCCGCAATGAAAACAGCCAATTTACTGGTGGGCAATCTGCTACACAGCGCGGTACTGGAAATTACCCTTGGCCAGTTTTGCGCCCAATTCGAGCGTGATGGCTGGATTGCACTGACCGGGGCCGGGTGTAATGCAGAGCTGGAAGGAAAGGCTGTCTGGACTGGCTGGCGCATGCCTGTGAAAAAAGGCCAGCGTCTGAGCTTATCAATACCGGTACGCGGTATGCGCAGCTATCTTGCTGTGGACGGTGGTTTTGATTTACCGCCGGTACTGGGATCGTTGAGCACCGATCTACAAGCCGGTTTTGGTGGATTTCATGGCCGTCGTCTGGCGGACGGCGATGTCATTCCGCTGGCGGCTGCCACACATCAGTTCAGCCAGCCAGTCGGTGTGCGACAATTATTATGGGGGAATCGTCTGCGGGCATTGCCGGGACCGGAATACCATGAATTCAGCCGTGAATCACAAGAAGCCTTTTGGCGAATTCCATGGACACTAAGCCCGCAAAGTAACCGCATGGGGTATCGCTTGCAGGGCAGGCCACTTACGCGCCACACCGGACGTGAACTGTTGTCTCATGGTTTATTGCCCGGCGTGGTTCAGGTTCCACACAATGGTCAGCCCATCGTGCTGATGGCGGATGCGCAGACGACGGGAGGTTATCCGCGTATTGCCTGTGTTATCGAAGCTGATCTCTACCATTTAGCGCAAATTCGCCTTGGCGATCCGCTCAATTTTGTGCATTGCACGCTGGAGGACGCGTTGCTGGCGAAACAGCATCAACAACGTGTGATTGATCAAATGGTCTGGGGGCTGGAACATGAAAATTGATTTGAACGCCGATCTTGGCGAGGGATGTGACAGTGACCAGGCGCTCCTGCAATTAGTCACCTCGGCAAATATTGCCTGCGGTTTCCATGCCGGCGATGCACAAACCATGCTGCAATCGGTGCGTTGGGCGCTGGCATCCGGGGTGGCTATTGGGGCACATCCGAGCTTTCCCGACAGGAAGAATTTTGGCCGTACGGCCATGCAATTACCGCCGGAAACCGTATACGCTCAGCTGATTTATCAGGTGGGGGCCCTCAAAGCGATAGCTGAAAGTGAAGGCGGTAAACTTGCCCATGTCAAACCTCACGGCATGCTTTATAACCAGGCCGCGTGCGACCCGCAACTGGCCGATGCGATTGCGCGGGCAGTAAAAGCGGTTGATGCGCAACTGATGGTGATGGGGCTGGCTAACAGCGCATTGATTCACGCGGCACGCCGCAATGGTTTACTCACGCGTGAAGAAGTTTTTGCCGATCGCGCGTATCAGTCTGATGGCACGCTGGTGCCGCGCAGCCAGTCGGGCGCAATGATTGACAGTGACGAAAAAGCCATCGCGCAAACCCTGGGTATGGTGCAAAACGGTAACGTGCAGAGTATTGACGGCCACAGGGTTGAGGTTAACGCTGAGAGCGTTTGCCTGCATGGCGATGGTGCTCATGCACTTAATTTTGCCCGTCGGTTACGTGCGACATTTGCTGCTAACTTCATTGATGTCACCAGTCAGTAAATAACAGAACAATATGCCCTGTAGCAGGCAGTGTCTCGTCACTGACGGTAGTGGCGCTCATGCGCAATTGCCGGACACCGCCTGGTCACGGTTTTTTTATATCCTTGAGGAGGATCATGATGCAGAGTGCCGTGAGTCTATGGCCACTGATTGGCATTGCCGTTATCGTTGTTGGTTTTCTGTTACGTTTTAACCCAGTGCTGGTGGTGATGGTCTCGGGACTGGTTACCGGCTTCGCCGCCCATATGCCGTTGACGGATATTTTGGAAAAACTGGGGTCGGGTTTTCTTAATACACGTAACCTGGCGTTAATTTTATTGTTGCCACTGGCGGTGATCGGTCTACTGGAACGTCACGGGCTCAAAGAACGGGCGCAGGCATGGATTGGGCAAATCAAAAGCGCGACGGCGGGACGGTTGTTGATTCTTTATCTGTTTATTCGTGAAATCACGGCCGCGCTCGGATTAACCAGTCTTGGCGGTCACCCGCAGATGGTTCGACCATTGCTGGCGCCCATGGCGGAAGGCGCCACTGAAAATCGTTATGGTGAATTGCCACCTGCGGTTCGCCATCGTTTGCGGGCGATGGCTGCGGCGACAGATAATGTCGGCGTGTTTTTTGGCGAAGATATCTTTGTTGCTTTTGGCGCGATCCTGTTTATGCATAACTTTATGCTGGAATCCGCCGGTATTCAGACTGAGCCGTTGCATATTGCGGCATGGGGAATTCCCACTGCAGTTTGTGCATTTATCATCCATGCCGTGCGTTTGCGTCGCCTCGATAAAAAACTGGCGGCGGAACTGACGCAACTTACTGATCAGGCATTGAAAGCAAAAGGAGCTCGTTAATGTTCCAGCAACATTACCTTTTCTGGCTGGCTGGCGTGATTTTGCTGGTCGTGGCTGTCATGTCCTGGCGGGACAGCGCCAATCCACGTCGGCTAACAACGGGTTTGTTCTGGGCGCTGTATGGGGTGGTTTTTTTGATCGGGGATTGGTCTTATACCCTCATGGCGTCGTTTAGCCATTCATTGTCGAATGAGGATGGGCAGCAAAAGGTACATATTATTGTCGGCGCGGTGGTCGTGGTGATGGCGCTGATCGCGGGTTTCGGCGGCGTCAGACTTGGTCGCTACCACCAGCGTAGCGCTGCGGAGCGCAAAGCGAGCGCTGAACGGCTTCATAACCGCTTATTCTTGCCCGCCTTAATTATTCCGGTGGTTACGGTGGTGGGAGTGCTGGCATTTAATCACATTCCCGCATTGCAGACAGCGTTTTTTGGCTCCGGAGAACATGCGACCCTGGTGACTCTGTTTTCAATGACATCAGGTTGTCTGATTGCCTGGCTGGTGGCATTGAAAATGACCCATGACAGCCCGCGTCAATCCCTTCAGGAAGCGCGCCGTTTGCTCGATGCCATTGGCTGGGCATTTATTTTGCCGCAGTTTCTCGCGACGCTCGGCCTGTTGTTCACGGCTGCGGGTGTTGGCACGGCAATTTCACACCTGACTGAAACCTGGCTGGCGGTAGACAATCGCTTTATCGCGGTGGCGACTTACGCCGTGAGCATGGCGCTACTCACGATGGTGATGGGTAATGCATTTGCGGCATTTCCGATAGTGACTGCGGGTATCGGCATCCCAATATTGGTGTTGCAACATGGCGGTAATCCAGCCGTCATGGCCGCGATAGGCATGTTTTCGGGGTATTGCGGTACGCTGATGACGCCGATGGCGGCCAACTACAATATTGTTCCGGCCGCATTGCTTGAATTGCCGGATCGGAATGCGGTGATCAAGGCTCAATTGCCGACGGGAGTGCTATTGCTTATCGTCAACATATTCCTGCTCTGGTTTTTGATGTTCTTGTGACGCGAATCAGCAACCTGTAATCCGTACCTTGGGTTTATGTCTTGCGGGCCAGCAAAATCACAAGTTCAGGGGGCGAGCAGCCCCCTTGCCCTGGCGGCGTTACTTTTTCAGCAGCGACTGAAATTCGCGTTGCTGGTAGCCGGTATACAACTGGCGTGGACGGGCGATCTTAATGCCGTCATTGTGCATCTCGCTCCAGTGGGCGATCCAACCGACAGTCCGTGCCATCGCAAAAATCACGGTAAACATGGAAGAGGGAATGCCCATGGCTTTCAGGATAATTCCAGAATAGAAATCGACATTCGGATACAATTTGCGCTCAATGAAATACGGATCATTCAGGGCGATGTGTTCCAGTTCCATCGCCACTTCCAGCAAGTCATCTTTCATGCCTAATTCATTCAGGACTTCGTGGCAGGTTTCACGCATAACAGTCGCCCGTGGGTCGTAATTTTTGTAAACGCGGTGACCGAATCCCATCAGACGGAAAGAATCATTTTTATCTTTCGCACGTTTTACAAATTCCGGGATGTATTCAACGGTGCGGATTTCTTCCAGCATACGCAGGCAGGCTTCGTTAGCGCCCCCATGAGCGGGCCCCCACAACGATGCGATACCTGCGGCGATACAGGCAAACGGATTCGCGCCAGAAGAGCCAGCGGTGCGCACAGTGGAGGTGGAGGCATTTTGCTCGTGATCAGCATGCAGGATCAGAATCCGGTCCATGGCGCGTTCCAGCACCGGATTGATTTCATAAGTCTCACACGGTGTTGAGAACATCATATTGAGGAAGTTGCCAGCATACGAGAAGTCATTACGCGGGTAGACAAACGGTTGACCGATTGAGTATTTGTAGCACATTGCCGCGACAGTCGGCATTTTCGACAACAGACGGAAGGCGGCGATTTCACGATGACGCTCAATATTGACATCCAGCGAATCGTGGTAAAACGCGGCGAGCGCACCGGTAACGCCACACAATACCGCCATAGGATGAGAGTCACGGCGGAAACCATGAAACAGACGGGTAATCTGTTCGTGAATCATGGTATGGCGGGTTACCGTATCACAAAACGCTTTAAACTGTTCTGGCGTTGGTGCTTCACCATTTAACAGTATGTAGCAAACTTCGAGATAATTAGAGTGAGTAGCAAGTTGGTCGATCGGGAAACCGCGATGCAGCAGAATACCCTCGTCACCATCGATATAGGTGATTTTGGATTCACAGGACGCGGTGGAGGTAAAACCCGGGTCGAATGTGAACAGGCCTTTTGCGCCGAGGGATCGGACGTCTACAACGGGTTTGCCCAACGTGCCATCTAGCACGCCCAGCTCAATCGGGGCTTCGCCTTCGAGGGTTAGCGTCGCTCTTTTATCAGCCATTTATAATCTCCTTAGCGTCTTATTTGTAGAATATTTGACACCTGAATTGCCATCACATTCGGTCTGCCAGACTATCTACTCTGTGACGTAGTATTGCGTGCAGGGTACAGAGCGATGGGCGCGACCGGCTAAGGGCCCGGCAAGTTATGTGCTACTGCGTTTCGCGGTTGTTAAAGATCCGGTCTGGTTATTACGTTACTGGTCACTAATAACCTGATGCTTTTGGGCAGTCCATCCTGCCAATGTTACATAACTTACGCTTAGGGGAAAGTGTATCCCCATAACTTTTGTGCATCATAGGATTTTTAATCCCCCGTTTGTAACAAGAATGTTTAATTTTTGTCAAATCATATAATTAAATTTGTATAAATTGTGAAATTCGTGAGAATGATCACTGTTCCGCCTAAAAGTGACCAAAGAAATTGTAGGGGAATTGTAATAGGAATGTGATCCCCCTATACTTCCGCCAGGTCTCCGGAATACCCTGAACACCAGGAGCTACCCAGCGTTTTTACCGTGTCAATTAACACTGGATGTTGCTGTTTTGGTGACGGTGCCGATCGTCTGATCACGGTAGTGTTCGGACATCACCTTCAGGACCGGAGGAAGTAAAATAAGAAAAGTTGTGTGGGCAAAACTGTGAAAAAACAAAGGCCTGTAAACCTTGATCTGAGTACGATCCGGTTTCCCGTTACTGCAATAGCGTCCATTCTTCATCGCGTCTCCGGCGTGATCACCTTTGTGTCTGTCGGTATTCTGCTTTGGCTACTGGGCCTCTCCCTCTCATCACCTGAAGGTTTCCTGCAGGCATCCGCTCTGATGGACAGCTTTATTGCGAAATTCATTATGTGGGGAATTCTGACCGCGCTGGCTTATCATATTGCCGTCGGTATTCGTCATATGTTGATGGATTTTGGTTATCTTGGTGAGACGCTGGCAATCGGTACCCGTTCTGCTCAGATCGCGTTTGGCATTACTGTCGTGCTTTCAATTTTGGCTGGAGTCCTCGTATGGTAAGCAATGCTTCTGCACTGGGGCGCAACGGCGTACATGACTGGCTTTTGCTACGTGCCGCCGCGATGGTTATCACCCTCTATGTGCTCTATCTCCTTGGTTTCGTTGTGATGTCAGGCACGTTGACTTACGACATCTGGCGTGGGTTCTTCGCATCGTCGTTTACTAAAGTGTTCACCCTTCTGACCCTGTTCGCCATTCTGGTTCATGGCTGGATTGGTATGTGGCAGGTTTTGACCGACTATGTTAAGCCGCTATCGGTACGCTTGATGTTACAGCTGCTGATTGTGGTTGCGCTGTTGGTTTATGTCATTTATGGAACTGTTGTGGTGTGGGGTGCGTAATGAATTTGCCAGTCAGAGAGTTTGATGCCGTGGTGATCGGCGCTGGCGGTGCAGGCATGCGTGCCGCGCTGCAAATCTCCCAATCGGGACAGAGCTGCGCTCTGTTGTCCAAAGTATTCCCCACCCGTTCTCACACTGTATCTGCACAAGGCGGCATTACTGTGGCATTGGGCAATACCCATGAAGATGACTGGGAATGGCACATGTACGATACGGTAAAAGGATCCGACTATATTGGCGATCAGGACGCTATTGAGTACATGTGTAAAACGGGACCGGAAGCCATCCTCGAACTGGAACATATGGGATTGCCTTTTTCCCGCCTGGATGACGGCCGTGTTTATCAGCGTCCTTTCGGCGGCCAGTCGAAAAATTTTGGTGGTGAGCAGGCGGCCCGGACGGCCGCTGCCGCTGACCGAACCGGTCACGCTCTGTTACATACGCTTTACCAACAGAATCTGAAAAATAAAACCACGATTTTTTCTGAATGGTATGCGCTTGATCTGGTCAAGAACCTGGATGGGGCGATAGTCGGTTGTACCGCGTTGTGTATTGAAACCGGCGAAGTGGTGTATTTCAAAGCAAAGGCTACGGTGCTGGCGACGGGCGGTGCGGGGCGTATCTATCAATCCACCACCAATGCGCACATTAATACCGGTGATGGCGTCGGTATGGCTTTGCGTGTTGGTGTGCCTGTCCAGGATATGGAAATGTGGCAGTTCCATCCCACCGGTATCGCCGGTGCCGGGGTGCTGGTGACGGAAGGCTGCCGTGGTGAGGGTGGCTACCTGCTGAATAAGCATGGCGAACGTTTTATGGAACGTTATGCGCCTAACGCAAAAGATCTTGCCGGTCGTGATGTGGTTGCTCGCTCGATCATGATTGAAATTCGTGAAGGCCGTGGTTGTGATGGTCCCTGGGGATCGCACGTGAAGCTAAAACTGGATCATCTGGGCAAAGAGGTGCTGGAATCTCGTCTGCCAGGTATTCTGGAGTTATCACGTACCTTTGCGCACGTCGATCCGATAAAAGAACCCATCCCGGTGATCCCTACTTGCCATTATATGATGGGCGGAATTCCAACCCGCGTGACCGGCCAGGCGCTGACAGTGAATGCGCAAGGTGAGGATGTACTGGTTCCGGGCTTGTTCGCGGTGGGTGAAATCGCCTGCGTATCGGTACATGGCGCCAACCGCCTCGGTGGTAACTCGCTGCTTGACCTGGTGGTTTTTGGGCGCGCAGCCGGACTGCATCTGCTGGAATCTATCCACGAGCAAGGCGAACTGCGTGAGGCCACAGAATCTGATATCGACGCCTCGCTGGCGCGCCTTAATCGCTGGAACAATAATGTGACGGGGGAAGACCCGGTGGAAATCCGCAAGGAGCTTCAGGCCTGTATGCAGCATAATTTCTCGGTATTCCGGGAAGGAGATGCAATGGCAAAAGGTCTTGAAGAGCTAAAAATCATTCGCGAACGTTTGAAAAATGCTCGCCTTGATGACCGCTCGAGTGATTTTAATACGCAGCGGGTTGAGTGTCTGGAGCTGGATAACCTGATGGAAACAGCCTATGCCACGGCGGTATCAGCTAACTTCCGCACCGAGAGCCGTGGCGCACATAGCCGTTACGACTACCCGGATCGCGATGACAAAAACTGGCTGTGTCACTCACTTTATCTGCCGCAATCCGAAAGCATGACGCGCCGTGAGGTGAATATGCAACCCAAACTGCGCGCGGCGTTTCCGCCGAAAGTACGTACCTATTAATTGCGGAGAGCAAACGATGAAACTCGAGTTTTCCATTTATCGTTACAACCCGGATGTTGATGATGCGCCACGTATGCAGGAATATCATCTGGAGGCGGAAGACGGGCGCGACATGATGATGCTGGATGCGCTAATTCGGCTGAAAGAAAACGATCCTTCGCTGGCGTTCCGTCGTTCATGTCGTGAAGGCGTTTGTGGTTCTGATGGCCTGAACATGAATGGCAAAAATGGACTGGCATGTATTACGCCGATCTCCGCCCTTGGCAACGGCAAGAAGACGATTGTCATTCGCCCGTTGCCAGGGTTGCCGGTAATTCGTGATCTGGTTGTCGATATGGGCCAGTTCTATGCACAATATGAAAAAATCAAACCGTTCTTGTTGAATAACGGTGAAAATCCACCCGCACGCGAACATCTGCAATCACCCGCAGATCGTGCGCATCTGGATGGTTTGTACGAGTGTATCTTGTGCGCCTGTTGCTCAACATCGTGCCCGTCGTTTTGGTGGAATCCGGACAAATTCATTGGGCCGGCCGGTCTGCTGGCCGCGTACCGTTTCCTGATTGACAGCCGCGATACGGAAACCGATGCCCGACTGGATGATCTGAATGACGCATTCAGTGTATTCCGTTGTCATAGCATTATGAATTGTGTGAACGTATGTCCGAAAGGGCTCAATCCGACACGCGCAATCGGCCATATTAAATCCATGTTGCTGCAAAGAAGTGCATAACGCATCATCTCCCCGGGCACCCGGGGAGATGACCGAGGAAACCGTTGAAAGGTTGTTTGTTCGGCGTGAATCAATGGGCCTGATGGTGAAAACTGCCAGGGCGCAATGAATTTCACTGCTGTAACCGGCTTTTCAACGGTTCCCTTTACGGGTAGGGCGGCGGTCACGCACAGCGCTCGTATTGACGAACTTGACGACAACAGGCCGTTAACCCGGCGACAATGAAACCTCGAAAAAGCATGCAATGCTTAAGGGATCACAATGCAGAACAGCGCGATGAAGCCCTGGCTGGACTCTTCCTGGCTGGCCGGTGCGAACCAATCTTACATAGAGCAGCTCTATGAGGATTTTCTAACCGATCCTGACTCTGTTGATGCTGTGTGGCGTGCGCTGTTCCAGCAGCTTCCTGGCTCCGGGGTTAGACCTGAACAATCCCACTCTTCTACCCGAGAATATTTCCGCCGTCTGGCAAAAGACGCTACGCGTTACACCTCATCCGTGGCCGATCCAGACACCAACTCCCGACAAGTTAAAGTGCTGCAACTGATCAACGCATTTCGTTTTCGTGGTCATCAGCATGCGGATCTTGACCCGCTTGGTTTATGGTCCCGGGAAACGGTGCCGGATCTTGATCCGGCTTTTCATGGTTTGGGCGCTGCGGACTTCCAGGAAAGTTTTAATGTTGGTTCCTTTGCGATTGGCAAAGAGACCATGCAATTGGCCGATCTCTATGCGGCACTGAAAAAAACGTACTGTGGCTCCATCGGTGCTGAGTATATGCATATTACCAACACCGAAGAGAAACGCTGGATCCAGCAACGGATTGAATCGGTTTGCGGCCATGCCTCTTTCAGCCGACAAGAGAAAAAAGTCTTTTTAAAAGAACTCACGGCGGCAGAAGGACTGGAGCGTTATCTCGGGGCGAAATTCCCGGGAGCGAAGCGTTTCTCACTCGAAGGCGGAGACGCGCTGGTCCCGATGTTATGTGAAATGATCCGTCATGCCGGGAAAAGTGGCACGCGTGAAGTGGTGCTGGGGATGGCGCACCGTGGTCGCCTTAATGTGCTGATCAACGTGTTGGGTAAAAAGCCCCAGGACCTGTTCGATGAATTTTCCGGCAAGCACAAAGAGCATCTCGGTGCCGGTGACGTGAAGTACCATATGGGCTATTCATCCGATGTCGAAACCGAAGGCGGCCTGGTGCATCTGGCGCTGGCGTTTAACCCTTCACACCTGGAAATTGTTAGTCCGGTCGTGATGGGATCGGTTCGGGCGCGACTTGATCGGCTGGCGGAACCGAGCAGCAACAAAGTGTTGCCGATAACTATTCACGGTGATGCCGCAGTGACCGGGCAAGGTGTGGTGCAGGAAACCCTCAATATGTCACTGGCGCGCGGTTATGAAGTGGGCGGGACGGTGCGTATTGTGATCAATAACCAGATTGGCTTCACCACCTCCAATCCGCAAGACGCGCGCTCAACGGAATATTGTACGGATATTGGTAAAATGGTGCAGGCGCCTATTTTCCACGTTAATGCTGACGATCCGGAAGCGGTCGCTTTTGTGACTCGTCTGGCGCTGGATTTCCGTAACACTTTTAAACGCGACGTTTTTATCGACTTGGTCTGTTATCGCCGCCATGGGCATAATGAAGCGGATGAGCCAAGCGCCACGCAACCGGTCATGTACCAGAAAATTAAAAAGCATCCAACGCCGCGTAAAATTTATGCTGACAAGCTGGAAGCTGAAAATGTCGCCAGCCTGGAAGATGCCACGGAAATGGTAAACCTTTATCGGGATGCGCTGGATGCCGGCGAATGCGTGGTGGCGGAATGGCGTCCGATGAGCCTGCATTCGTTCACCTGGTCGCCTTATCTCAATCACGAGTGGGATGAGCAGTATCCGGAAACCATTGACAGAAAACGGTTGCTGGAACTGGCAAAACGTATCAGTCATGTGCCGGAAACCGTTGAAATGCAGGCGCGGGTGGCGAAAATTTACCACGATCGTGCGGAAATGGCGGCGGGCAATAAACCATTCGACTGGGGCGGTGCTGAGAACCTGGCCTATGCGACCCTGGTTGATGAAGGTATTCCATGTCGTTTGTCGGGCGAAGATATGGCGCGCGGCACCTTCTTCCATCGCCACGCCGTGATACACAATCAAGCGAATGGTTCCACGTATACGCCATTGCAGCACATCCACAATGGGCAGGGTGTGTTCAACGTATGGGATTCGGTATTGTCAGAAGAAGCGGTGCTGGCTTTTGAATATGGTTATGCAACGGCGGAACCCCGCACGCTCACTATCTGGGAAGCTCAGTTTGGCGATTTCGCCAATGGGGCGCAGGTGGTTATTGACCAGTTCATCAGTTCGGGCGAACAAAAGTGGGGACGGATGTGCGGCCTGGTGATGTTGTTGCCCCATGGCTATGAAGGCCAGGGACCGGAACACTCATCCGCGCGTCTGGAACGTTATTTGCAACTGTGCGCAGAGCAAAATATGCAGGTTTGCGTACCTTCCACGCCAGCTCAGGTTTATCACATGTTGCGTCGTCAGGCGCTGCGCGGTATGCGTCGTCCGTTGGTGGTGATGTCACCGAAGTCACTGCTGCGTCATCCGCTGGCGGTGTCCACGCTGGATGAGCTGGCCGATGGCGGCTTTAAACCCGCCATCGGTGAGATTGACGATATTGATCCTCAAGGTGTGAAACGGATTGTGCTCTGCTCAGGCAAGGTTTACTACGATTTGCTGGAACAGCGGCGTAAGAATGAGCAGACAAATGTTGCTATTATCCGTATTGAACAGCTTTATCCATTCCCGCACAAAGCGGTACAGGACGTATTACAACCGTATGCGCATGTGCACGATTTTGTCTGGTGTCAGGAAGAGCCACTGAACCAGGGCGCCTGGTATTGTAGTCAGCATCATTTCCGTGAAGTGATCCCCTTTGGCGCCTCTTTACGTTATGCCGGGCGTCTTGCCTCTGCTTCGCCGGCTGTTGGTTATATGTTCATTCACCAGCAACAGCAGAAAAATCTGGTTAATGACGCGCTGAACGTTGATTAAATAAAAGGATAGATAATGAGTAGCGTAGATATTCTTGTTCCCGACTTGCCTGAATCGGTCGCTGATGCCACGGTGGCAACCTGGCACAAAAAACCAGGTGACACGGTCCAGCGCGATGAAGTGCTGGTAGAAATTGAAACCGATAAAGTGGTGCTGGAAGTGCCTGCTTCTGTTGATGGCGTACTGGAAGCGGTAGTAGAAGACGAAGGTGCCACGGTGCTGTCGCGCCAGATTCTGGGGCGTCTGAAAGAAGGTAACAGCAGCGGTAAAGAAACATCAGCAAAAGCCGACAGCACAGAATCCACCCCTGCGCAACGTCAGAACGCGTCATTGTCTGAAGAGAACAATGATACGCTCAGTCCGGCAATCCGCCGTCTAATCGCCGAACATGAACTTGATGCCACAGCCATTAAAGGGAGCGGTGTGGGTGGACGGATCACCCGTGAAGATGTTGAAAAACATCTGGCTAAAAAAGCGCCAGCTAAAAAAGACGAAGCCCCGGCAGCCGGCAGCGCCAGGCCAGCGGCCCTGTCAGGTCGTAGCGAGAAACGCGTTCCGATGACGCGCCTGCGTAAACGTGTGGCTGAACGTCTGCTGGAAGCGAAAAACAGCACCGCGATGTTAACGACGTTTAATGAAGTGAATATGAAGCCTGTCATGGATCTGCGCAAGCAGTATGGCGACGCCTTCGAGAAACGTCATGGCGTGCGTTTGGGCTTTATGTCCTTTTACATCAAAGCGGTGGTTGAAGCGTTGAAACGCTTCCCGGAAGTGAACGCCTCTATTGATGGAGAAGATGTGGTTTACCACAACTATTTTGATGTCAGTATCGCTGTGTCCACTCCGCGAGGTTTGGTGACGCCAGTGCTGAAAGATGTGGATGCGCTGAGCATGGCTGACATTGAGAAAAAAATTAAAGAGTTGGCGGTAAAAGGACGTGATGGCAAATTGACCGTCGAGGAGCTGACCGGGGGGAATTTCACTATCACCAATGGCGGCGTTTTTGGTTCCCTGATGTCAACACCCATAATCAATCCGCCACAAAGCGCTATTCTTGGTATGCATGCGATCAAAGATCGTCCGATGGCGGTGAAGGGGCAGGTGGAAATTTTGCCCATGATGTATCTGGCGCTTTCTTATGATCATCGACTGATTGATGGCCGTGAATCAGTGAGCTGTTTGGTCGCGGTGAAAGAGATGCTGGAAGATCCGACGCGCCTGTTGCTCGACGTCTAATTTCGCCGGGTACGGTTAGCGGTACCCAACTTTTAATCTTTTCAGACCTGAATGGATAGAACATCATGAACTTACACGAGTATCAGGCGAAACAACTGTTTGCACGCTATGGCTTACCGGCTCCAACCGGTTATGCCTGTACCACGCCACGTGAAGCGGAAGAAGCTGCCTCAAAAATTTGCTCAGGTCCGTGGGTGGTAAAATGTCAGGTTCATGCCGGCGGCCGTGGTAAAGCGGGCGGGGTGAAAGTCGTTAACAGCAAAGAAGATATTCGTCTTTTTGCTGAAAACTGGCTGGGTAAACGCCTGGTTACTTATCAAACGGATGCGACAGGCCAACCGGTTAACCAGATTCTGGTCGAAGCGGCGACGGATATTGACAAAGAGCTCTACCTCGGCGCGGTCGTTGATCGCAGCAGCCGCCGTGTGGTGTTCATGGCGTCGACAGAGGGCGGTGTTGAAATTGAAAAAGTGGCAGAAAAAACACCGCACCTGATTCACAAAATGGCACTGGATCCACTGACCGGACCTCAACCATGGCAGGGCCGCGAGCTGGCGTTTAAGCTCGGCCTGACGGGTAAACAAGTTGGCCAGTTCACCAAGATTTTTATTGGGCTGGCGACGTTGTTTCTCGAACGAGATCTGGCGCTGGTCGAGATAAACCCGCTGGTGATAACCAAACAGGGTGATCTGATTTGCCTCGACGGCAAACTGGGGGCTGATGGCAATGCGTTGTTTCGTCAGCCAGAACTGCGTGAAATGCGTGATCCCAGTCAGGAAGATGAACGAGAAGCGCATGCTGCACAGTGGGAACTGAACTACGTCGCGCTGGAAGGCAATATCGGTTGTATGGTGAATGGCGCGGGTCTGGCGATGGGAACCATGGATATCGTGAAGTTAAATGGCGGGCAACCTGCCAACTTTCTTGATGTCGGTGGAGGCGCCACCAAGGAACGGGTCACTGAAGCGTTCAAGATTATCCTTTCTGATGACGCAGTAAAGGCCGTTTTTGTTAACATTTTTGGTGGTATCGTCCGTTGCGATCTGATCGCCGATGGTATTATTGGCGCTGTCGCTGAAGTGGGTGTCAACGTACCGGTAGTGGTACGTCTTGAAGGTAACAATGCTGAACTGGGCGCACAAAAGCTGGCAGACAGTGGCCTGAACATTATTGCGGCAACCAGTTTGACTGACGCGGCACAACGCGTGGTTGCTGCAGCGGAGGGTAAATAATGTCCATTTTGATCGACAAAAACACCAAAGTCATTTGCCAGGGTTTCACCGGCGGACAAGGCACATTCCATTCTGAGCAGGCGCTGGCGTACGGTACGCAATTGGTCGGTGGCGTGACGCCAGGTAAAGGCGGTACCACCCATCTGGGCTTGCCGGTGTTTAATACTGTACGTGAAGCGGTAGAAGCCACGGGCGCCACGGCGTCAGTTATTTATGTTCCAGCGCCATTTTGTAAAGACGGTATTCTGGAAGCGATCGATGCCGGTATTAATCTGATCATTACCATCACCGAAGGTATTCCTACACTGGATATGCTAACGGTGAAAGTCAAACTGGATGAAGCCGGTGTGCGGATGATCGGTCCAAACTGTCCGGGCGTGATTACGCCAGGCGCATGCAAGATCGGTATTATGCCGGGACACATTCACCAACCTGGTTGCATCGGTATCGTTTCCCGTTCAGGTACGCTGACCTATGAAGCAGTAAAACAGACCACGGATATCGGTTATGGCCAGTCGACGTGTGTGGGAATTGGCGGTGATCCGATCCCGGGTTCTAACTTCATTGATATCCTGCAAATGTTTCAGGACGATCCACAGACCGAAGCCATCGTGATGATCGGTGAAATCGGCGGCAGTGCGGAAGAAGAAGCGGCGGCTTTTATTAAAGCCCATGTAACCAAACCTGTCGTGAGCTATATTGCTGGCGTGACTGCGCCGAAAGGCAAGCGGATGGGGCATGCGGGGGCGATTATCGCTGGCGGTAAAGGGACAGCGGATGAGAAATTTGCAGCACTGGAAGCGGCGGGAGTGAAAACTGTCCGTAGTCTTGCTGATATCGGTGATGCGGTAAAAGCGGTTTTACCGCGACACTAAAAACCTGCCCCAGGTTTTATGCTGTACCAGGCTGGCGCGCATTTTGTTGCTACGGGACATTGTCCAGCGACGCTACCGCACATTCGACATGTTGGCCGTCCTTATGGGCGGCTTTTTTTTACTCAATACGGGGCCCAGTAAAGCGATACAGGTTTTTTATTGCATCAGCCCATTTGTACCGTCTTCATTGAAAAGCAGGTCATTTCGACTATTATTATGAGACGGCTGTTAATGATATTTATTGTTAAAGTAAATTCAATGTGAATTAATTAGTGGTCATAAGTAACAATGAAATAATAGTGCGTTAACTGGAAATAATCAGATGACAGTTTCTTTGCAACGAAGAAGCTATTGAACATATTTTTTATTACCATGAGGGAACACATATTTAACAATATATTTACTGGCGACGAATTTAATTGTCTGGCTGTTAACATTGTTCAATAAAAGATGTTCTACATCAAAGATTAACACTGGAAAAATGTGGAAAATTTCGATTAAATTGTTCTGTGTCAATTTAGCGAATTGAGACGCATATATAAAAAGGTGTTTACAGGCAAAAATGTATTGTTGGTCACGTAAATAACATTTCTCGTTCTCGGGTGTCGGCGTATTATAGGGCGGTCCTGAAGCTGGGATTTATATCCGATACCTAAATGATTTGCGTTGCAGGAAGATGGCGAGCAAGGGAATTCCGATGAATTTACTCAGGTAAGTGACTTGGGGGCGCGTGCATAGTCTGTACATCTGCAACGTGACGTATAACAAGTATATTTACGTATTTATTCTCTGCTGTCGTTTACGTGGGCCCTTGTCTGGTGATCTACGGGCGCAGCGAAACTGGGATCAATATCGGTCGTTTTAATTGAGCATTCACACTGGCAATGAATAGCGGACTTACCGCTACTGTTCAGCCGTGTGTCGTCGTCTTTCTGCGAGAAGCAAGGAGTCAAGATGTTTGATATTGTCGAGCTGTCGCGCTTACAGTTTGCCTTGACTGCGATGTACCATTTCCTTTTTGTCCCACTAACGCTGGGTATGGCGTTTTTGCTGGCAATTATGGATACGGTTTACGTACTGTCGGGCAAACAAATTTATAAAGATATGACCAAGTTCTGGGGCAAGTTGTTTGGTATCAACTTTGCGCTGGGCGTAGCCACCGGCCTGACCATGGAGTTCCAGTTTGGGACAAACTGGTCATACTATTCACACTATGTAGGTGATATTTTCGGCGCGCCACTGGCTATTGAAGGGCTGATGGCGTTCTTTCTTGAATCCACCTTTGTTGGTTTATTCTTCTTTGGCTGGGATCGCCTCGGTAAAGTACAGCACATGGCGGTGAGCTGGTTGGTCGCATTAGGTTCAAACCTTTCTGCGCTGTGGATTTTGGTGGCGAACGGCTGGATGCAGAATCCTATCGCTTCCGACTTCAACTTTGAAACCATGCGCATGGAAATGATCAGCTTCTCCGAACTGGTATTAAATCCGGTGGCGCAGGTGAAATTTGTTCATACCGTGGCGGCGGGTTATACCACGGGTGCGATGTTTATTCTGGGTATCAGTGCTTACTATCTGCTGCGCGGGCGCGATCTGGCGTTTGCCAAACGTTCTTTTGCCATTGCGGCGAGTTTTGGTATGGCCGCCGTGCTTTCCGTCATCGTACTCGGCGATGAATCCGGCTATGAAATGGGTGATGTGCAGAAAACGAAACTGGCCGCGATTGAAGCCGAATGGGAAACGCAGGCGGCGCCTGCATCGTTTACCTTATTTGGTCTGCCAAATCAGGAGACTGAGGTAAACAAATATTCTATTCAGATCCCGTATTTACTTGGCCTGATTGCTACCCGTTCAGTTGACACGCCTGTCACCGGGCTGAAAGATCTGCGGGCACAGCATGAAGTGCGTATCCGTAACGGGATGAAAGCTTATCGTTTACTGGAAGAATTGCGCTCTGGCAATCGTGATCCGGCAGTGCGTGATGCGTTCAATAGTCATAAGCAAGATCTGGGCTATGGCATGTTATTGAAACGGTATACATCAAACGTTTCTGACGCGACAGAAGCGCAGATTACACAAGCCAGCAAAGATTCGATCCCTCGTGTAGCGCCGTTGTATT
Organism: Enterobacterales bacterium; assembly: GCA_015655145.1. Lineage (GTDB taxonomy): Bacteria > Pseudomonadota > Gammaproteobacteria > Enterobacterales > Enterobacteriaceae > JAATFO01. The sequence continues at coordinate 35,591 of JAATFO010000088.1, forward strand.
TTGCTTTTCGTCTCATGGTGCTCTGCGGTGTGTTGCTGCTCTTGATTATCGCCTTTTCATTCTGGAGCGTTATCCGTAATCGTATCGGCCAGAATCGCTGGTTGTTAAAAGCGGCGCTGTACGGTATTCCTTTGCCGTGGATCGCAGTGGAATCGGGATGGTTTGTCGCCGAATATGGCCGACAGCCCTGGGCTATTGGCGAAGTGTTGCCGACCGCCGTCGCTAATTCCTCTCTGACTGCGGGCGATCTCCTGTTCTCTATGGGGCTGATTTGCGGTCTGTATACGTTGTTCCTGGTGGCGGAAATGTACCTGATGTTCAAGTTTGCGCGTCTCGGACCGAGTAGCCTGAAAACCGGACGCTATTACTATGAGCAGACTGCGGTTTCATCACTGCCGGTGCGGTAAAGGAGACGACAAATGTTAAATTACGAAGTATTGCGTTTTATCTGGTGGCTGTTAATTGGCATTTTGTTGATTGGCTTTGCCGTCACTGATGGTTTTGATATGGGCGTGGGTATGTTGTCACGAACCCTTGGCCGTACTGATACCGAACGCCGCATTATGATTAACAGCATTGCACCGCACTGGGACGGTAACCAGGTGTGGTTGATTACCGCCGGTGGTGCGCTGTTCGCCGCGTGGCCGATGGTCTATGCGGCGGCATTCTCCGGGTTTTATGTGGCGATGATTTTAGTGCTGGCATCACTGTTCTTCCGTCCGGTAGGTTTTGATTACCGGTCGAAAATTGAAGACCGACGCTGGCGCGGCATGTGGGACTGGGGCATTTTCATCGGTAGTTTTGTCCCGCCATTGGTGATCGGTGTGGCGTTTGGCAACTTACTGCAAGGTGTTCCGTTCCATGCTGATGAATATTTGCGGCTGTTTTACACTGGCAATTTTTTCCAGTTGCTGAATCCGTTCGGTTTGCTCGCCGGGATCGTCAGTCTGACGATGATCCTTGCACAGGGTGCGACATATTTACAGATGCGTACCAGTGGTGAGTTACGGCTACGTTCTCGTACCGCCGCTCAGATTTCTGCACTGGTCATGATGGTGTGTTTTGTGCTGGCAGGTATTTGGGTGATATACGGCATTGATGGTTATGTCGTGACGTCAACACTTGATCACAGTGCAGCGTCTAATCCGCTGGCGAAAGAGGTGACTCGTGAAGCCGGGGCATGGCTGGTGAATTTCAATGCAGCGCCGATGCTGTGGTTGATTCCGGCATTGGGTGTGGTGCTGCCGTTGTTGACGGTAGTCTGTTCGCGCTGCGACAGGGGAGCCTGGGCGTTTGTTTTCTCTTCACTGACATTGTCATGTGTGATTCTGACCGCCGGTGTCGCGATGTTTCCGTTCATCATGCCGTCCAGCACTGTACCGGGTGTGAGTTTGACCATGTGGGATGCTACATCCAGTCTGATGACGCTGAAATTGATGACCTTTGTAGCCATGGTCTTTGTACCGATCATCCTGGCGTACACCGCGTGGTGTTACTACAAAATGTTTGGTCGTATCACTAAAGAACAAATTGAAAGTAACACACATTCTCTCTATTAATTGAGGAACTGAACAATGTGGTATTTTGCCTGGATTCTGGGAACCTTGCTTGCCTGCGCTTTTGGCATCATCACTGCGCTGGCCATTGAGCATATTGAAGAAACGGCTGAAGCGAAAGTTAAACCCTGATGCATGCGATGATTGTACGGCTCTATGCCGCGATGGATAAGAGCCCGTTACGGGCTCTTTCCCTTATTCTGGCGCTATTACTGGCGGGATGCGTATTTTGGGAGCCGGCACGTTTTGCCGCTAACACGGGAACCCTTACTATTTGGCAAGGGTTCGTCATGATGTGGGCAGTATGCGCCGGGATTATTCATGGTGTCGGTTTTCGTCCCCGAGCCTGGTATTGGCAGGGGGTATTTTCACCCTTACCAGCAATGCTGGTGCTGGCGTTCGGCCTGGTTTTCTTCTTTCGTTAACCCGAAGGCATGCTCATTATCAATGGGATACGCTGGTAGCTGGTTAATTTGTATAAAGTTCCTATGCTTTAAATGTCTTCAATAAGACATATTACAGAGGAACATACTATGTTAATAGGGCGTAATATCCTGCTGGCAAGCATTGTCACCGCGGGTTTCATGCTCACCGCTTGTGTGGCAAAAGTTGCCGATAAGCAACAATATTCTGGTTTTCTCCCCGATTATACCAAGCTTCATGCCAGTAAATCGGCCTCCGGGCATCCGGTATTACGCTGGGTTGCAGCGGATTATCAGCCAGCGAAATACCACGGTATTTTGTCTACCCCGGTAGTCTATTATCCGACGGCGAAACCAAACGTGCGAATTAGCCAGCAAACACTGGAGCGTGTTCGTAGCTATACCGATCAACAACTAAAAACCGCCGTATCCCGACATTCCCCACTGGTGACCCGCGCTGTACCTGGAACGTTGATTCTGAAAACGGCAATTACCGCGGTAACGGCAGAAAATGAAGGGGTGAAATTTTATGAAGTGGTGCCAGTAGCCGCGGTGATTGCCAGTACCATGGCGGCATCGGGCCACCGTACCCAGAACAGTGTTTTGTTTCTTGAAGCACAGTTGATTGACGCGCAAACCGGCAAGACGGTTGTCGAAGTGGTACGTAAAGGGTTTGGTAAAAATGTGGCAAATAGCAGTACGCCAGTGACATTTGCCGATCTGCAGCCCGCCATTGATGAAATGATCAATGATGTGGTTAATTTTTCGGTGAATGAATAAAAATTGTAGATAATACAGCGGGAACGGGCCGGGGGCCGCCTTTTCGCGTATCAACAGAAACACGACCGCATTATCGTCTGTGGATAATGCGGCGTGCAAAGTGTGTTCGGGTATTGGCTGTTATCCAAACAGTGAGAACAAAATGGCTGAAATTGCAATCAGGCCAATCAGGAGTACGAACACATTGCTGGCCGCCCCGCTGTATTTACGCATTGCCGGAACTTTATGGATGGCATACATCGGCATGAGAAACAATAGTGAGGCAATAATCGGCCCACCAAGCGTTTCAATCATACCGAGAATGCTTGGGTTCCAGCTTGCCACAATCCAGGTGGTTATCAACATAAACAATGAGCAAAAGCGATTCAGTGCTTTCTCACCGATTTGTTTACCGCGACTCCGTAGTGACTTAATCACCAGACCGTTAAGCCCTTCACTGGCGCCGAGATAATGACCAAGAAAGGATTTAGTGATGGCGACAATGGCGATCATCGGTGCCAGCCAGACCATCATCGGGGTATCAAAGTGATTGGCCAGATAGGATAAAATCGAAATGTTTTGCGTTTTCGCTTCCGCCATATTTTGCGGCGAGAGACTGAGGGCGCAACTGAACACAAAAAACATCACGGTGATGACCATCATCACGTGGCTGTATGCCAGAATGCGTGAGCATTTTTGCTCTGCATTGTCACCATATTCTTCACGTTTTGCTACGGCAAAAGCGGAAATAATGGGGGAATGATTGAAGGAAAAAACCATGACTGGAATAGCCAGCCACACGGTCATCAGTAGGTTATTACCACTGCCGTCAAAGCTTACAGACTGAAAGATTTCAGTACTCCAGTGCGGAATCAACCATAGTGCCAGTAGCATCAAAATCGCCACGAAAGGGAACACCAGCACACTCATGGTTTTTACGATGATCTCTTTACCAAATCGCACAATCATCATCAAACCAACGATCAGCAGCAGTGCCAACAGTGCACGTGGTGGTGCCTGTAAATGGAGCTGGTGAGTGATAAAACTCTCAACCGTGTTGGTGATTGCCACGCTGTAAACCAGCAAGATGGGGTAAATCGCAAAGAAATAGAGCAGGGTGATCAGCTTACCGGCGCCAACGCCAAAATGCTGTTCCACAACCTCGGTGATATCGTCACCTGGATTGCGTCCGGAAAGAACAAAACGGCATAATCCACGGTGGGCAAAAAAAGTCATGGGGAAGGCAAGAAACGCCATAATAAGTAGAGGAATCAGTCCGCCAATACCGGCATTGATCGGTAAAAACAGCACGCCAGCGCCAATTGCCGTGCCATACAATCCAAGCATCCACAGGGTATCCGTTTTACGCCATGTTGCCTGTGTGTCTCCCCCGGTAAGAACTGTCGCCTGAGATGTGTCCATCATCTTTCTCCATTAGCCATCGATCCATTGACATGCAATATACCTTTATCTTCCTGCTTACAGAAGTGTCGGCGGGGCGTATCAGCCGGATCATTGACCTGAATCAGTGCAGCGGTGTGCAGTGGGAATCATTCTCTTCTTGCCGTTCGATGAACGCGGGGATTTAGCCATAAAAAAACCCGCTAATCAGCGATTAACGGGCTCCTCAATTTGGGGAATTCAAAGAAAAGCAGTGGCATTAATTATGACTGCGTTACTGGATAAAAGTTCTGCAAAATGGTTAAATTTTTTATCCACCCACCATCGGCCAGACAATCACAATTAGCGTTCCTGCCAGCGTCAGTAATACATTGGCAATTGCGTAAGTGCCTGCATAGCCAAGGGCTGGAATGTTACTGCGCGCCGTATCGCTGATGATTTCCATCGCCGGGGCACAAGTGCGTGCGCCCATAATAGCACCAAACAGCAAAGCGCGATTCATGCGCAAGACATAAGCGCCAAAGAGATAACAGAGTACCACCGGCAATAAACTGACCACCAGCCCGCATAACAACATTTGTATGCCGATTTCACCGAGGCCGAGTGTCATGCCATTTCCGGCGCTAAGCCCGACACCGGCCATAAATACCATGAGCCCGAATTCTTTCACCATCGTCAGCGCCCCCTGTGGAATATAACCAAAGGTGGGATGATTAGCCCGCAAGAAACCGAGCATGATCCCGGCAAATAGCAGGCCCGCCGCATTACCGATGCCAAAACTGAAATTGCTAAACTGGAAAGTGACCATCCCGATCATCAAGCCAGTAATGAAGAAAGCGCAAAAAGCGAGCAGGTCGGTCATTTGGCTGTGAATAGAAATAAAGCCGATACGGTCCGCCACACTTTTTACCCGACGCGCTTCGCCACTGACCTGTAATACGTCACCTTTGTTTAACATGATGCTGTCATCAAGCGGCATTTCAATCTGGCTGCGAATCACCCGGTTGAGGAAACAACCGTGATCGGTCAGGTTAAGCTGTCGCAGCCGCTTGTTAACCGCATTGCTGTTTTTTACCACAATTTCTTCAGTGACAATGCGCATATCGAGCAAGTCACGATCAAACACCTCTTTGCCATTACGAAAGCTGGGATCCAGACGAGAGTGCGCATCCGGATAACCGACCAGCGAAATCTCATCACCCACTTGCACTACGGCGTCCCCATCAGGACTGGCAAGAATACCGTTACGGCGAATACGTTCAATGTAGCAACCCGTTTGGCGATAAATGCCCAGTTCGCGCAGATTTTTTCCGTCAGCCCAGGACACCAGTTCCGGCCCGACACGATAAGCCCGGATCACCGGTAAATAGACTTTGCGCTGGCTACTGGGGTCAAGGCCCCGCTCGCGGGCGATTTGTTGCGCGCAGGTGGGTAAATCCTGATGTTGAAGTTTAGGCAGGTAACGGGCGCCAAAGATCAAACTCACCAGGCCGACCAGATAAGTCAGTGCATAGCCAAGGCTGAGGTGATCTTGCATTCGGCTGAGTGTTTGGCTGTCCGGGATGGTTTGACGCAGCGTGTCGCCTGCGGCGACCAGCACCGGGGTAGATGTCATTGACCCCGCCAGCATTCCGGCCGTCAGGCCAATGTTCCAGTCAAACAGGCGTGAAAATCCCAGCGCCAGTAGCAGGGCACTGACAACCATGACAATAGCCAGCATCAGGTAATTTTTGCCATCGCGAAAGAAAATAGAAAAAAAGTTGGGCCCGGCTTCCACGCCAACACAAAAAATAAATAACATGAAGCCAAGATTGAGTGCATCGCTATTTATGGTGAAATGATGTTGTCCTAACAACAATGAAACCACCAAAACACCAATTGAATTACCGAGTTGCACTGAACCTAAACGTAATTTACCCAGGCAAAGACCTAAAGTCAGTACAACAAATAATAACAGAATATGATTTACACTTAACAAATCTGCGATGTTTATATTCACGGGTTAACTTCTTGTTTACAAGTAACATGTTGAAGAATAGAGGGTTGTGAACTAACGTTTATTGCCATGAGGATAAAGGGGCAGAACTCGAGTCGGTCCATCGCCATGGTTCTCAAAGGGAGAAATAAATGCTGCCGCTATCTTAGACATTAATTGATGGCGCAGCCAGTAAAAAGCCGCTGCATTTCGTGAATTTTTTATTCTCTCCTGGTTTATCTTCATTCTGTTTAATTACCTGAAAGTGTTGTGTTTCACCGGCAATGCTATTTGACATAACCGAGGGAAAACGATGTTGCTGCATGGCGTCCGCAGGCCTGGTATTATCATTTGCGTGGTCCTTTATTGCCTCGTTTTTGTTATTACGCATCATGGCGTGACAATTCAGAATGATGATCGCCCTTTGGATCAGCCAGGGTTACTCCTGTTTATGGTCCCGGGAATGATTATTGCATTGGCGAATCGTGAAGCACCGCTTAGTGTAGCGTTATTGGGGGCTCTTATGGCAACACCGTTATGTCTGGTATCGCTACATACACATTTTTCCGCCGATATGGAGATATGGCAAGAACTGGCATGGCTGACCAGCGCCATTTTCTGGTGTGGTTCCGGGGCGCTATTTGTCATGTTTGGTCGCAAAATGTTTCGCTCAAACCCATGGTAGGACGGGCTATACAAACAAAAGATGATTACACTTTAATGTCGTTAGCCTGCAGGCGGTGGCGGGCCGTTCCGATTTATGTCGCCTCGCATGGCTCATCCTCTACCCGATTCGGAGATACCCGTGACGCCGACCATTGATCTTCTACGTGCCCATCGTTCAATTCGTGCCTTTACTGATCAAGCGATTTCGGCTAGCCAACGTGAAGCGATTATCGCTGCCGCACAGTCCGCTTCCAGCTCCAGCTTTCTACAATGTTCTTCCATTATTCGTATCACTGACAGATCAGTGCGCGAAACGTTGGTGACATTCAGCGGCGAGCAAAAATATGTTGCTGAGGCCGCCGAATTTTGGGTGTTCTGTGCGGATTTTAATCGCCATCTGCAGATTTGCCCTGATGCCCATCTCGGTATGGCGGAACAACTGTTGCTGGGCTGTATTGATACTGCACTGATGGCGCAAAATGCCATGATAGCCGCGGAGTCATTAGGACTCGGTGGCGTCTATATTGGCGGTATTCGCAATCATATTGAGCCTGTGGCCGTCTTGTTGGCTCTGCCTCAATACACATTGCCCTTGTTCGGTTTATGCCTTGGCTGGCCGGATCAACAGCCGGATCTGAAACCGCGTATGCCAGCGCAGATGATGGTACATGAAAACCAGTATCAGCCTGTTGATGCTGACATACTGGCAAATTACGATAACCAGCTTGCCGATTATTACCAGAAACGGAGTCCCCGCCGCCAGCAAGGTAACGTGCGCTGGAGCGACCATATACGACAGATTATGTTGAGGGAAACCCGTCCATTTATTCTTGATTTCCTGCATAAGCAAGGCTGGGTGACACGTTAACAAGGGGGAGAATCATCGATTTTAGCGCAAGCGTGACGGCGCAATATTCATTGACGGCCGATTAGCGACAACGTGACGCGCATCGATATTTAACCTGGCTGGTATGGCCTCTTAATAATGGATACGGGTGCTGGAAGGGATTGAAAAAACACCGGGTTTTAACCACGTCGCGCTGATTATTAATTGGGTTAACTCTCCAGGATAACCAGGCGTCTGTCTGAAAACCGCGATTGATTATCATATTTCTGCCGCAATCATGGTGTTCAGACGTTTTTTTCCGTAAGCTAGTGCGCTTATTTGAATGCGGCATGAGGCAGTAGGATATGGATTCACTCGTCGTTCCAGATATAGACGTATTACGACGTTGGCTGGATCAGCAAAGTATTACCTGGTTTGAATGCGACTCCTGTCAGGCGTTGCATTTGCCTCATATGCAAAATTTTGATGGTGTTTTCGATGCCAAACTTGATCTGGTCGATGACGTCATTCTGTTTTCAGCGCTGGCGGAAGTTAAACCCTCCGCGTTAATTTCTGTACTGGGTGATTTATCACAGATTAATGCCAGCTCATTAACGGTAAAAGCTTTTCTCGATATTCAGGATGACAACCTGCCGAAGCTGATTGTTTGTCAGTCGATTGCGACCAGTGCTGGCTTGACGTACGGTCAGTTTGCCCATTTTATGAAGCAAAGCGAGGAGCAAATTTCCATGGTCATCATGGAGGCGTTTGCCAACAATTTGTTAATGATAGGTGAAGAGGATGACCGCATGGTGGCAGGATCTCGCCAGACAATGTTGCACTGAAAAAATAACTGCCTATTTTTTCGGCACTTTTTATATTCATCCTGCCATTTTTTATTCTGCATATCGCCCTCGGTTGCCAGATATTCCTCGCGCTTTATGCCATATTGGACCTATCTCAGCGCAGAAAAATGCATAAAAAGTCGATAAAAGGCGTTTTTTAAACCTGGGTCTGGCCTGAGCCTTTCAGGGCGGCTATGCTGACGGGGCCGTTTATAGCGTGCAACTTCGACGCGGAGATATCGTTTTTTTTGATGCGGATGATGTCCCGGCAGTCTATGTTCACCGGCTTTACTGACGTGAGCCAGCGTAGCGGGATTTGGCTGCTTGCTATCTGGCCGTCTCGCGAAATTTATGGGGTATAGGTTTTTACTATTAAACCTGTGACGAATAATAATTCATTGTGTGTCTGTTATTGAACACCGTCAGGTCAGTGAATTGCGCTAAGTAATGCTCTGGTTCTGCATCGTGGTAATTGACCGGCAATTCTGGAGGAAGGAAGACATGTTCAGCCAACGTAAGAAATGGTTGTCAGGTGTGATCGCGGGTGCGCTGATGGCAGTTTCAACTGGCACCATCGCGGAGCAAAAGACGCTGCACGTTTATAACTGGTCAGACTATATCTCACCGGATACCGTGCCAAATTTTGAAAAGAAAACTGGCATCAAAGTGGTCTATGATGTTTTTGACTCCAATGAGGTCCTGGAAGGAAAATTAATGGCGGGCAGCACCGGCTATGATGTGGTGGTGCCATCTTCCAGTTTCCTTGCTCGCCAGTTGCAATCCGGGGTATTTCAGCCACTTGATAAGAGTAAATTACCCAACTACAAAAATCTGGATCCGGCATTGCTGAAAAAACTGGAACAACATGACCCCGGGAATCAATATGCGATTCCTTACCTGTGGGCAACCACCGGGATCGGGTACAATGTTGATAAAGTGAAGGCGGCATTGGGCAAAGATGCGCCAGTAAACAGTTGGGATCTGGTATTGAAACCCGAAAATCTGGCAAAATTAAAAAGCTGCGGTGTTTCATTCCTTGATGCGCCGGAAGAGATTTTTGCGACTGTGCTCAATTACCTTGGCAAAGATCCCAACAGTAGCGAGGCGCAAGATTACTCAGGTGCGGCCACTGATTTATTGCTGAAACTGCGGCCAAGTATTCGTTACTTCCATTCTTCGCAATATATCAATGATCTGGCTAATGGCAACACCTGTGTAGCGATTGGTTGGGCAGGTGATGTCTTGCAGGCAAAAAACCGGGCGGCTGAAGCAAAAAATGGCGTGAATATTGCCTACAGCATTCCAAAAGAAGGAGCGCTGGCCTTCTTTGATATGATGGCGATCCCCAAAGATGCAAAAAATGTCGATGAAGCTTATCAGTTCCTTAACGAAATCATGGAACCGAAAGTGATTGCTGATATCTCCAATAAGATGTTTTATGCCAATGGTAATAAAGCCTCTTTAGCCCTGGTTGATGAAAATATTCGTAACAACCCCGGTATTTTCCCGACGCCGGAAACCATGTCTAAGTTGTTTGTGTTGAAAGTTCAGGATCCGAAACTGGATCGTGTCCGTACCCGGGCATGGACTAAAGTGAAAGGCGGTAAGTAATTCGTTTGGCGCGAATTACCCCCCATTGAGTCATTGAGTTAATGCAACAGAGGCGCTGTACTGGCCTCTGTTGCGTCATTTGTGCGCTGACAGAATGTGTAGCGCTGGAGATGAATGGTCGTGAACGATGCAATTCCCCGTCCGCAAAATAAATCCGCCAGGGCATTAACGCCATTGCTGGAAATCCGTAATCTGACCAAATCCTTTGAAGGGCAGCATGCTGTTGATGATGTCAGTCTGACCATCTATAAAGGCGAGATTTTTGCCCTGTTGGGGGCTTCAGGTTGTGGTAAATCAACATTGCTGCGTATGCTGGCAGGGTTTGAGACGCCAACACATGGACAGATTGTGCTGGATGGTCAGGACCTGTCTCAGGTTCCGCCTTATCAGCGGCCGATCAATATGATGTTTCAGTCTTATGCGCTGTTTCCCCATATGAGTGTTGAGCAGAATATCGCCTTTGGTTTGAAGCAAGACAAACTGGCAAAAGGGGAGATTACCCAGCGTGTTGAAGAGATGCTGGCATTGGTGCATATGCAGGAATATGCCAAACGTAAGCCACATCAACTCTCTGGCGGCCAGCGCCAGCGTGTGGCACTGGCGCGTAGCCTGGCAAAACGACCAAAACTGTTGTTGTTAGATGAGCCGATGGGGGCGCTGGATAAAAAGCTGCGTGATCGCATGCAGCTTGAAGTGGTCGATATTTTAGATCGGGTGGGCGCCACCTGTGTGATGGTCACGCACGACCAGGAAGAAGCGATGACCATGGCGGGCCGTATCGCTATCATGAACCGCGGGAAATTCGTGCAAATTGGTGAGCCCGAGGAAATCTATGAACATCCAACCAACCGCTATAGCGCGGAGTTCATTGGCTCAGTCAATGTCTTTGAAGGCTTATTGCGCGAACGCCAGTCGGATGGTTTGGTGATCAGCAGCCCGGCACTGGTCCATCCGCTGAAAGTGGATTCGGATGTTTCCGTGATGGATAATGTCCCCGTGTATATCGCGCTGCGCCCGGAAAAAGTGATGTTATGTGAAGAGATCCCGGCGGATGGGTGTAACTTCGCGGTGGGTGAGGTGGTGCATATTGCCTATCTTGGCGATTTATCGATTTATCATATCCGTTTACACAGCGGCCAGATGCTCAGTGCGCAACTGCAGAACGACCACCGTTTTCGCAAAGGAGCACCCACCTGGGGCGATGAGATCCGCCTCTGTTGGGAAACCGACAGCTGTGTGGTTTTGACGGTGTAGTGGAGGAATGATGCATCAATCGACTGAACGTGACAGCCGCGAACCACCGGCACGTCGCTGGCTGGCGTGGTTAACCCATCTTAACATGAAGCAGGGTCGGAAATGGGTGGTGGCATTACCTTACCTCTGGCTGACACTGTTTTTCCTGGTGCCATTTTTGATCGTGCTCAAAATCAGTTTTGCCGATATTGCCCGGGCAATTCCGCCTTATACTCATCTCATTAGCTGGGCTGATGACCAGCTCAATGTGGTGATAAATCTGGCTAATTACCTGCAACTGACCGACGATCCCTTGTATATCGACGCCTATTTGCACTCACTTACGGTGGCGGCGGTATCGACAATCATTTGCCTGATGATGGGCTACCCTCTGGCCTGGGCTGTGGCGCACAGTAAGCCAGAAATACGTAATATTTTGTTATTGCTGGTTATTTTACCCTCGTGGACCTCTTTTCTGGTACGTGTATATGCCTGGATAGGGTTATTAAATAACAACGGCATACTTAATCGTTTTCTGATGTGGCTCGGCGTTATCGATCACCCGCTGGCGATTTTGTATACCAACGTGGCTGTCTATATTGGTATTGTTTACTGTTATTTGCCCTTTATGGTGCTCCCTATCTATACCGCGCTGATCCGCATCGATTATTCGCTGGTGGAAGCGTCACTCGATCTCGGCGCGCGGCCGTTAAAAACCTTTTTTAGCGTCATTGTCCCGTTAACCAAAGGCGGCATTATTGCTGGTTCGATGCTGGTTTTTATTCCGGCAGTCGGGGAATACGTTATTCCTGAACTACTGGGTGGTCCGGACAGTATTATGATCGGACGTATCCTGTGGCAGGAGTTTTTCAATAATCGTGACTGGCCGGTCGCATCGGCACTGGCGGTGATTATTGTACTGATCCTGATTTTTCCCATCATCTGGTTCCATAAACATCAGAATAAAGAAATGGGGGATAATTCGTGAATAATCTTCCTGCGATCCGTTCACCCTGGCGTAGCGCAATTTTGCTGGTGTGTTTCACTTTTTTGTATGCACCGATGTTGCTGTTGGTGGTCTACTCATTTAACCGTTCACCGCTGGTCACGGTTTGGGAGCATGTTTCTCTGCACTGGTATCGCGTGTTGTTCCAGGATGATGCGATGATCAACGCGGTGATCCTGAGCCTGAGTATTGCCGCGTTGTCGGCCACCATGGCCGTTGTGTTGGGCACCATGGCGGCAGTAGTGATCGTCCGTTTTGGCCGTTTTCGCGGTTCGACCGGATTCGCTTTTATGCTCACCGCTCCGCTGGTCATGCCGGATGTGATCACCGGTCTTTCATTGTTGCTGCTCTTTGTGGCGATGGCGAATACCTTCGGCTGGCCGGGTGATCGCGGTATGATAACCATCTGGCTGGCGCATGTGACGTTTTGTACTGCGTATGTCGCTGTGGTTATTAATGCGCGTTTGCGTGAACTGGATCGGTCGATTGAAGAAGCCGCGATGGACCTTGGCGCGACGCCGTTGAAAGTCTTTTTCGTCATCACGGTCCCGATGATCGCCCCTGCTATTGTCACGGGTTGGTTACTGGCGTTTACGTTGTCGTTGGATGACCTGGTGATTGCCAGTTTTGTCACCGGCCCGGGCGCCACAACATTACCGATGGCGATTTTCGCCACCGTACGGCGCGGTGTAAATCCGGAAATCAATGCGCTGGCATCGCTGATTCTTTTTGTCGTTGGGGTGGTCGGTTTTATCGCCTGGCGCGTTATGGCCCATGAAGAGAAACAGCGATTGCGTGATATCCAGAAAGCCCGTCAGGGATAAAATATGACACCAGAACGAGGTTTATCATTATCGAATTTTCTGATCAATCGCGGGAAGGGACTCTCCCCGTACAGGAGTTTGGTGCATGGCGGATGTGTTCAGGACGGCTAAAAAGGCGGTAGCATTCCCCAGTCCGGCGCCCGTTTCGGTTACTGTTGCTGGCCGCGCTATTATTGCCACGCGTTGTTTGAGCGTAGTATTACTGGTGAATGAATTAGGCTATGACAACATAGCGGACTTTGTTCATCGTAGTACTCAGGCCTGGGATTCGACGCTGATTTTTATCGCCAGTCAGTTGATCTTTTTTATCGAGCTGCGTTGCGCGCTGGTCCTGATGCGCGGTTCAAATTGTGGTCGTTGGGGCTATGTTGCCACACAGCTTATCGTGTCGGCCTATATGTGGAGCGCCTCGATGGGGTGGGTTTATCCTGAAATATTCAGTATTGACGGTGAATCAAATGCGGCGATCATCCATGCATTGATCATGCAAAAATTTCCCGACGTATTGATATTACTGTTGTTGTTTGTACCGGTGAGCAGTCGTGATTTTTTTCGCCGTGGTTGACCACTGATGCGACAATTCCGTTCTGCATGTTGCTTTACCGTTAATTAACAGGCTTTATCATGCATTGTGCGCTTTACCAGGCGAATCAGTGTCGTTCCTGCCAGTGGCTGGAACGCCCCTATTCGCAACAGCTTATTGCTAAACAATCTCACCTTGAACACCTGTTTGCCGATCATGCGGATATACAGTGGCATCAACCGGTGGCCTCCGCGGAACAAGCATTTCGTAATAAAGCAAAAATGGTGGTCAGTGGCAGCGTGGAGCGCCCGATATTGGGGATGTTGCCGCGTGACAGCGATGCTGTCGATCTATGCGCGTGTCCGCTTTATCCCGCCTCTTTCGCGCCGGTATTCGACATACTAAAACCATTTATTGCCCGTGCGGGCCTGGCGCCCTATAACGTGGCGCGCAAACGTGGGGAACTGAAATACATTCTGCTGACAGAGAGCATGCAGCAAGGCAAGTTAATGTTACGTTTTGTCCTGCGTTCGACCAGTAAACTGGCGCAACTGCGCGCCGCCTTGCCGTGGCTACAGCAACAATTACCCCAGCTCGCGGTGATTTCCGCCAATATTCAGCCGGTGCATATGGCGATCCTTGAAGGGGAGTGCGAAATTGCCCTGACCAGGGAGCAGGCACTGGCGGAGCGTCTTAATGATGTGCCTTTATGGATTCGACCACAGAGTTTCTTTCAGACTAACCCTACGGTGGCGGCGGCGTTATATGCCACTGCACGTGGCTGGGTGCGGGAATTAACGGTGAGTGCTATGTGGGATTTGTTTTGCGGCGTGGGGGGATTTGGTCTGCATTGCGCAACCACCGAGATGGCGTTAACCGGAATTGAGATCAGTGCTGAAGCCATCGCGTGCGCCAAACGGTCAGCGCATGAAATGGGCTTAACCAGGGTGCAGTTTGACGCGCTTGACTCCACTCGCTTCGCCACCGCACGCGCTAACGTCCCGCAACTGGTGTTAGTCAATCCGCCCCGGCGCGGCATTGGTGCGCCGCTGTGTGACTACCTTCATCGCATGGCGCCGCGCTATTTGCTGTATTCCAGTTGCAATGCGCACAGTATGGTGCAGGACATCGCCAGGCTGGAAAATTATCACGTCGAGCAGGTACAACTGTTCGATATGTTTCCGCATACCGCTCATTATGAAGTGCTGGCATTGCTCCGGCATCGTGATGATCCAGGCCATTGCTGAGTTTACTGTCGTTGTTCGAAGGCCAGCGCCCGGCGTTCTATCAGCCGCATCAATACCGTGAGCAGACCATTAACGCACAGATAAATTATCCCCGCCGCCGCGAAGACCGAGACATCGTAAGTGCGGCCATACAGCAACTGCCCATGGCCCATGACATCCATTAACGTAATGGTATAGGCCAGCGATGTGCTCTTAAATACCAGCACCACTTCATTGGAGTAAGAAGAGAGGGCGCGTTTGAAAGCATAGGGCAGCAGGATATGCAGCGTGTCTTTACGGTTCATACCGAGTGCGGCGCAGGATTGCCACTGGCCTGACGGAATTGCGCGCACCGCGCCAGAGAATAGCTGGGTGGTATACGCGGCGCTATTGAGCGCGAGCGCCAGCAGCGCGCAAATCCAGGGTTGAGAAAGCAACTGCCACAACCACGGAATATGCTGAATTGATGAAAATTGTCCTGGTCCGTAATAGATCAGGAAGATTTGTACCAGCAGCGGCGTCCCGGTAAACAGCGTAATGTATCCTTTAACCAGCAAGGTCAATAGTGGCGTTTTGAGTGCCAGTATCACCGTCAATAACAGTGACAGCGACAACGCCAGCAGTAGGGCGGCCACGGTCAGTGTCAGGCTGGTATGTAATCCTTTCATCAACTCAGGTAAATAGGCCAGCATTAGCTATTTTCCCGTTCGAAGCGCGTGGTGCGCAGCTCAATGCGCTTCAGTACCAACTGGCTGAAGAGGGTAATGATCAAATAAATGCCCGCTGCGGCAAGGTACCAGGTGAAGGGTTGTTGGGTACGGGTGGCGATACTTTTGGTCTGTAGCATCAGGTCATTGACACTGATCAGTGACACCAGGGCAGTATCTTTCAGTAACACCAGCCACTGGTTGCCGAGTCCAGGCAGGGCATGACGCCACATTTGCGGCATCACCAGGCGGAAGAAGATCACCGACTTTTTCATCCCCAGCGCCTGGCCGGATTCCCACTGCCCGGGGGGGATGGCTTTCAGTGCGCCGCGTAAGGTTTGCGACGCATAGGCCGCATAGAGAATTGATAACGCAATCACGCCGCATAAAAATGGGCTGACATCAAAATTTTCAATGGGCATTTTTATCGACACAGAAAATCCGCCGACATTAAGCGTGAACCCGTCAGATAACGTTAACAGCAGTTGTGACGCGCCAAAATAGATGAACAGGACCAACAGTATTTCCGGCAATCCCCGAAACACCGTCACCAGTGCACTGCCAGTCCAGGCCAGCGGACGCCAGCGCGCAGATTCCCAGACAGCGAAAATCATTGCCAGAACCAGTCCGACAATCAGGGCGCAAACGGCAAGGCCGACCGTCATCCCGGCGGCGCTGGCAAGAGGAAGAATTTCGTTCATCGACTTACTGCAAAAACCATTTATTATACAGCGTCTTGTACCGACCATCGGCTTTGACTTTGTCCAGCGCCGCATTGAATTTAGCCTGCAAATCGGTGTTGCCCTGACGCAGCGCAATGCCTAATCCGGTACCAAAATAGGCCTTGTCGGTGACTTTTTCACCGACAGCGCTAAGCCCCGGATTCTGTTTTAGCCATTCATTGACCACCGCCGTATCACCAAACACCGCGTCGATACGGCCATTTTTCAGGTCGAGGATCGCATTCTGATAGCTGTCATAGGGCACGGTAGTCATGTTGGTTTGTTTATCCATCAGATACTTCTGGTGTGTGGTGCCATTCTGTACGCCGACACGTTTTCCTTCCAGGGCGCTGATATCGGCTACTTTGTCTTTCTGGACAATAAATCGTGCCGAGTTGTCATAATAGGGCTGTGAGAACAGAACCTGTTTTTCGCGTTCCGGCGTGATATCCATCCCGGCCATAACCGCATCGAAACGACGGAATTTCAGGCTGGGGATCAGGCTGTCGAACGCCTGATTAGTGAAGGTACAGGTGACCTTCATTTCTTCACACAACGCATTCGCCAGATCAACATCAAACCCCTGAATTTTGTTATCGGCATCAATAAATTCAAACGGAGGATAAGACGCTTCAGTGGCGAAACGGAGGTCTTGTGCGGCAGTTGCGCCCAGGCTTATGCCGGCTAACAATGCGGCAAGTACCACTTTTTTCATCATTCTGTACCTTCTTTAGTGCGAGAGGTAGTGGGCAAACGCATCGGTTTGCGGGTGTCTGAAGTGGCTATTATCGCCCTGTTCCACAATATGACCATTTTCCATATACACGATACGGCTGGCGGTCTTGCGGGCGACATCCACTTCGTGTGTCACGATGACCTGGGTAATGTTGGTTTGCGCCAGTTCGCGAATAATACTGACTATCTGAGCGGTGATCTCAGGGTCAAGCGCGGCGGTCGGTTCATCAAACAGCAAAACCTGGGGTTCCATCATCAGCGCTCGGGCAATCGCCACACGCTGTTGTTGTCCCCCGGAAAGATGCAACGGAAAACGATCGGCATATTCGGTCAGGCGCAGACGTTCCAGCAGTTTTTCCGCCCGTGTCCGCGCCTGCGTCTGACTCAAACCAAGCACACGGCACGGCGCCTCTGTCAGGTTTTGCCAGATGGTCAGATGTGGCCAGAGATTATATTGCTGAAAAACCATTCCGACGTTTTGACGTAATTCGCGGATGGCGTTATCAGACGGAATGTGGCTGAAATCGAAGTGATTACCCGCGATGGTTAAGTGGCCGGAACGTGGCATCTCCAGCAAATTAAGCACACGCAACAGTGAACTCTTGCCTGCGCCACTGGGGCCAAGTAAAACCAGCGTTTCACCTTCGGGGCATGTCAGTTGTATATCAAACAGCGCTTGATGGGCGCCGTAATAGCAGTTAATACCGTTAAGTTGAATGCTCATGCGCCAAAAGTGAATAGCCATTGATACTGGCGATGTTAACGTTGCCAGCATAGTTATGCAATCATTGCGCGTTGAAAATTATTAATGACCAGTTAGAGGGCAATCTGTAGAATATGATAGGGTAATGTCTGTTGTGTTGGCACAATGTGCATGATTTTTCACCGGCAGATAATGCGGAGATGACATTATCTGCCGCGACTTACCCCTGTGTCGGCTTTAAACTGGCGTCATACCCGTTACGCTTACCGGGCAAAACGGCGAGACAAATACATTAAGGAGAACAGGATGAAATATTCGACGACCCCCACTCTGGAAGGGCATACCATCACGGAATACTGCGGCGTGGTGACGGGTGAAGCGATTCTGGGCGCTAATATTTTTCGTGATTTTTTCGCCGGAATTCGCGACATCGTGGGGGGACGCTCCGGTGCTTATGAGAAAGAGCTACGCAAAGCACGGCAACTGGCATTTGAAGAGATAGAAACACAGGCCAGCGCGCTGGGCGCGAACGCGGTTGTGGGTATTGATATCGACTATGAAACAGTCGGCAAAGACAGCAGTATGCTGATGGTCAGCGTCAGTGGAACAGCAGTGAAAATCCAGTGATACGTATTGTGCTGTTGGTTCTGGTCCTGTTTCTGACGGCGTGTAGCCCATCAGGGTTGGAACGGCATCAGGGCTATGTCGTTGACACTCGTCATAGTGCCATCGGGGTACGGCCGCGCGTCAAAGTCGTGGTGCTTCACTATACCGCAGAGGATTTCCCCTCTTCGCTCGCCACGCTGACCAGTCATGATGTCAGTGCGCATTATTTGATTCCCGCACATCCGCCGGTCAATGCTGGCGAGCCGGTTATCTGGCAACTGGTTCCTGAATCTGAACTGGCATGGCATGCGGGCCCCAGTTTCTGGCGCGGCGCTACGCGTCTCAATGACACCTCTATTGGTATTGAACTGGTTAATTCCGGTTATCAACGTACTGAACATGGCCGTATCTGGGCGCCATTTACCCGGCAACAATTGACGGTACTGCCGCCGTTATTACGCGATATTATGCGGCGTTATGGCATTCGACCACAAAATATTGTCGGTCACAGCGATATCGCCCCACAGCGCAAGCAAGACCCCGGACCGCTCTTTCCCTGGCAATCGCTGGCTAAACAGGGCATTGGCGCCTGGCCGGATGCGCCTCGAGTACGATACTGGCTGAATGGACGTGATGCGCATGCTGTCGTTCCCGCAAGCACAGTGCTGAATGCCCTGGCTGATTATGGTTATGAAGTCCGGCCGGACATGACGCCGGCACAGCAGCAAAAGGTCATTGCAGCATTTCAGATGCATTTTCGACCGACGGATTATCGCGGCTTACCTGATGCGGAAACCGCCGCCATTGCTCAGGCGCTGGTGGAAAAGTACGGCACGCTTTTTTAACACCATCGTTTGGGAACCCCCGCCGTCTACTGTGCCTGCAAGAAGGCGTTCCAGTGTGTGACGACGGTTGCCAGCGCCTGTCGATCAACATCCAGATGCGTCACCAGACGCGTTATCGGTCCGGTGGACAGCAAGATCTTGTGCTGTGCCATCCATGCTTTCAATGCTGTGTCTTGCTGGTCTGGCAGACGGACGAAAACCATATTGGTGTGCTGCTCTTGCACGTCCACGCCGATCAGTTTTAGCTGCTGCGCCAGCCAACGGGCGTTGTCATGATCGTCCTGCAAGCGCGCCACGTTGTGTTGCAATGCATACAGACCGGCAGCGGCCAGAATGCCCGCCTGGCGCATGCCGCCGCCAGTCATTTTTCGCCAGCGTCGCGCATGCCGGATAAACTCCTCGCTACCGCACAACAGTGACCCTACCGGTGTTCCCAAACCTTTCGACAGGCAAATAGTCAGGGTATCGCAGTACTTTGTCAGTGCATCTAACGGTACGTTAAGTGCAACGGCAGCGTTAAAGATTCGCGCTCCGTCAATATGCAATGCCAGTTGATGTGTACGGGTGAACTGGAATGCATCCTGAAGATAGCTAAGCGGCAACACTTTACCGTTATGAGTGTTCTCCAGGCTGAGCAGCCGGCTACGGGCAAAATGAAAATCATCGGGTTTGATTACTGCCGCTATGGCATCCAGCGGTAATGTGCCATCCACGGCGGCGAGAATCGGTTGTGGTTGTATGCTGCCAAGCACGGCCGCGCCACCCGCTTCGTATTTATAGTTATGCGCCAGTTGGCCGACAATGTATTCATCACCACGCTGACAGTGGCTCAGTAAGGCCACCAGGTTAGCTTGTGTTCCGGTGGGTAAAAAGAGTGCCGCGGCTTTGGCGCTCAGGCGTGCGGCTTCCGCCTCAAGCGCGTTAACGGTTGGATCATCGCCATAGACATCATCGCCGGTTTCGGCCGACATCATTGCCGCCCGCATGGCGTTACTGGGGCGTGTTACTGTATCGCTACGTAAATCAATCACCGCGCTATCCTTTGTGAAAACGGGCACCGCAGTGCCCGTAGAAAAACACCTGTTGATGTTTTACCGCAACCAGTTGGTTTTCGCCAGTTCGACGATTTCATCGCCACGTCCGTTAATAATGGCGCGCAGCATATACAGACTGAATCCTTTGGCCTGCTCCATTTTAAGGTGTGGCGGCATGGACAGTTCTTCTTTAGCGGTGATCACATCCACCAGAACCGGACCATCATGGGCAAAAGCCTGTTCCAGCGCGCTATCCAGTTCGGAGGATTTTTCAACCCGGATGCCTTTGACGCCACAGGCAGTAGCAATGGCGGCGAAGTCCGGATTTTCCAGATCTGTGCCATCGGTAAGATAGCCGCCGGCTTTCATCTCCATCGCCACAAAACCCAGTACGCTGTTATTGAACACGACGATTTTTATCGGTAGTTTGAGCTGGGCAATGGAAATGAAATCACCCATCAACATACTGAATCCGCCATCGCCGCAC
Source organism: Enterobacterales bacterium (assembly GCA_015655145.1). GTDB lineage: Bacteria > Pseudomonadota > Gammaproteobacteria > Enterobacterales > Enterobacteriaceae > JAATFO01. Next base: position 56,303 of record JAATFO010000088.1, read on the forward strand.
AGAGCAACCACCTGCCGTTGCCGATCCTGTGCTTGTACGCCCAATGCTTGCGGCATGGCGTTCGCCATCGAACCATGATTGAACGAGCCGAGCAGGCGACGTTTACCGTTCATTTTCAGATAACGCGCGGCCCAGACAGTCGGTGTGCCGACATCACAGGTAAATACTGCGTTGTCACTGGCGAAATGGCTGATTTGCTGCGCCACATATTGTGGGTGAATAGCCAGCTTATCGTTTGGCTGGGCTAAATCATCCAGTCCCTTACGGGTTTCGACATAATGTTCCAGCGCCTTGTCGAGAAATTTGTGATCGGTTTTTTTCTCCAGACGAGGCAGCAAGGCGTTCAGTGTGGCTTTAACGTCCCCCACTAACGCCATGTCGACATGGCAATGTGCGCCAATGCTTCCCGGATTAAGGTCGATTTGGATAATATTGGCGTTCTCCGGGTAGAAGGCACGATAGGGGAATTGGGTTCCCAACAACAGCAACGTATCGGCATTCATCATGGCATGGTAGCCCGAGGCGAAACCAATCAGCCCGGTCATGCCGACGCTGTATGGATTATCATATTCGATATGCTCTTTACCACGTAAGGCATGAACGATGGGGGCTTGCAGGGTTTCAGCCAGTTTGACCACTTCGGCATGGGCTCCGGCGCAGCCACTGCCACACATTAGCGTGATGTTTTTTGCCGCATGCAGCAGTTGTGCCAGTTTGCTGAGTTCGGCTTCATTCGGTTGCACCACCGGTTGTTGCGGCGCGTACCAGTTGGGTGTCGCATTGTCCGGGGCCGGTTTCAGCGCGACATCGCCCGGTAATACAATAACCGAGACACCGCGATTAAGGATTGCTTTACGCATTGCAATCCCCAGCACCTGCGGTAATTGCTCCGGATTAGAGATCAATTCACAATAATGGCTGCACTCGCGGAATAATTCTTGCGGATGTGTTTCCTGAAAATAACCGCTGCCGATCTCACTCGACGGGATATGGGCAGCAATCGCCAACACGGGCACGTGATTACGGTGACAATCAAATAAGCCGTTAATAAGATGCAGGTTTCCCGGTCCGCAAGACCCGGCGCAAACCGCCAGTTCACCACTGATCTGCGCTTCGGCGCCAGCGGCAAAAGCAGCAACTTCCTCGTGGCGCGTCGGCATCCATTCAATGGTGCCCATGCGGTTCAGACTGTCACTTAATCCATTAAGCGAGTCGCCGGTAACGCCCCAAATACGTTTCACCCCGGCGTTTTCAAGTGTTTTTGCGATCAGCGATGCAACCGATTGTTTCATACGTTGTTCCTTTTGAAAATGAATCATAATGCCGCTAACAGGTTAGTAAACTAAAACAGCATAGCTGACAGGATAAACCACGCGAGGGAATATGTGCGAATGCCTTTCTCCGTCGGGAAGGCGCTCAATTCGCCATCCTTCGGGTTACACAGGCACTGGTGGCGTTATTCGCCTTGCTGCTGTCTTGTCACCCTGGATGATGATGCGCAGCTATAAACTCGCAGGAGCAACGTGAACGGCGAATCAGGATGAGAACAAGGCAATGAGCACCGGGGCAAGCAAGCTAAGTACAAAGCCGTGGACAATGGCCGCCGGAACAATTTCTATCCCTCCCGTACGTTGCAGTACCGGAAGGGTGAAATCCATGGATGTCGCCCCACACAGGCCCAGCGCACTGGCGCGATGCTGTTGCATCAAACCCGGGATTAACATAATGGCGATCAACTCGCGCAGCAGGTCGTTGAAAAAGGCGGCACTGCCGATGACCGGTCCAAACGCTTCGGTCATTAAAATACCCGAAAGGGAGTACCAGCCATAACCACTGGCTAGCGCCAGACCGGTTTTTAGCGGTAGACCCAGCAACCATGCGGCCACAGCGCCGCCGATTAGCGCGCTCACGCACACCACCATGGCGACCGTCATACCATGGCGATTAAGCATGATTTGGCGAACTGTCATGCCGCTGCTACGTAGCTGAGTACCGACAAGAAATAGCAGCAAAATCAATGCATATTCACTGGCTTGTGAAGCAAATTGCAAGGGCGGCCATGCAGTTAACCCGAGCAGAAATCCAGCCAGCACCACCGCCAGCAATGTCAATGATTCCAGCGCCATATGCAAACGGGAGGGCAGCTTTTCCTGGTTATGTTGATGGGTCCATGACTGGTATTTTTCCAGCAGGCGTAACGCCAGGACATTACAGGTAAGGATGGCAATGATGCTCACCACGGCGTAATGTAAAATCGCCAGCAGATTGTGGCTGAGGTCATCGAGGAAAGCCAGGTTCATCCCCATGAAAAACAAGATGATGTAAACCATTGCACTGAGTAAACGATTAATTTTCCGTTGTTGTGCGGCGCTCCTGAATGGGAGCAGATAGCCGATAATCAGCGGCAAAAGAATGATCAGTAATCCTGAGTACATCGCGCGGGGATCGTCCATGTCGGTAATTGTAGCGACACGCTATCCAAAAAATTCTGTCGAGTAAAGTTACGATTTCCATGGCACAGTAAGCTACACGGCGCGACGCGGAATTTATTCCACCGGTTTGAGTCATATGGCGGGCGCGAGGAACAGGAGATTAACCCGCTGGGTTGAAAAATCGGGGGGTGTCCCAATCTTAGATCCTAAGCGTGCGGCATTGTGATGATAAAAAGTGCCCGCCGTGTTGGCGGGCACTCTTGCTCCGGGTTAAAGGCGGTATGAAGCAAGCTTCAGGCCGTGGCCGTTTCTGCCGTCGCTACCGGAATGATAAGGCTGGCATGATCGCCTTTTGGCCCTTGATGCACATCAAACTGGACGTGTTGCCCGGCTTTCAGGGTTCTGTATCCGTCCATCTGAATCGTGGAGTAGTGTGCGAAGATATCATCGCCGCCTCCAATGGGGCAGATAAAGCCGAAACCTTTGGCGTTGTTGAACCATTTAACAGTACCCGTCTTCATGCTGCTACATCCTCGCAAGACGTGTTGATAAGTAGGTAAGATGAATTAAGCGATGCGTTGGTTTAATTTAAAACACAATCCGCTTATCTCTGTAGTAATGTAGAGATAATGGCCTTAGCGTCAAGCAAAGCGTCTGTTCTGATGGTGAGATAATCGTCAAAATTTGAAGCAGTTAACGCTATTACTCATTTTGTGATGGCGGTCGCCTTCGGGTTCTGCCGGATCAATTTCGCTGTCCATGCGCTTGTTCGGGCGAGCGTGTTAAACTGATGGTATGTCAGATATATTTAATACCAGCACGTAACGACGGATTACTATGGGAAATACGAAAAACGGGCTTAATGTTGAACAACTTGCAGAAGAGAAATTACATGAAGGTCTTAAGCCGCCTTCGATGTATAAAGTTATACTTAACAATGATGATTACACGCCGATGGAATTTGTTATTGACGTTCTGCAAAAGTTCTTTTCTTATGATGTTGAACGTGCAACGCAACTGATGCTGACGGTTCACTACCAGGGGAAAGCGATTTGTGGTGTATTTACTGCGGAAGTCGCGGAAACCAAAGTCGTGCTGGTGAACCGATACGCCAGAGAACATGAGCATCCGTTGCTATGTACGCTGGAAAAAGCCTGACCGGCATTGCGCCATCCGGGCACAATCTGTAGGGCGATAATTGGGGGAGGTGCCTAATGCTCAATCAAGAACTGGAACTCAGTTTAAACATGGCTTTCGCCAGAGCGCGTGAGCACCGTCATGAGTTTATGACCGTCGAGCATCTGTTACTGGCGCTGCTCAGTAATCCGTCGGCCAGAGAGGCGCTGGAAGCCTGTACGGTGGATATTGTAGCCCTGCGGCAGGAACTCGAAACCTTCATTGAACAAACGACCCCGGTGCTGCCCGCTTCAGAAGAGGAGCGCGATACGCAACCGACGCTTAGCTTCCAGCGTGTTCTGCAACGCGCGGTATTCCATGTCCAGTCATCCGGGCGCAGTGAAGTGTCCGGCGCCAATGTGCTGGTCGCTATTTTTAGCGAGCAGGAGTCTCAGGCGGCTTATCTACTGCGTAAACATGAAGTCAGCCGTCTTGATGTGGTGAACTTTATCTCCCATGGTACGCGTAAAGACGAACCAGGCCAGGCGTCAGGTACCGAAAATCCAGTTAATGAAGAGCAGGCCGGCGGGGAGGATCGTATGGAAAACTTCACCACCAACCTTAATCAGCTTGCGCGTGTCGGCGGTATCGATCCCTTGATCGGCCGCGATAAAGAGCTGGAACGGACGATTCAGGTGCTGTGCCGGCGTCGTAAGAATAACCCATTATTGGTGGGGGAATCTGGTGTGGGTAAAACCGCCATCGCGGAAGGATTGGCCTGGCGTATTGTGCAAGGTGATGTGCCTGAAGTCATGCGCGAGTGCACGATTTATTCGCTGGATATTGGTTCGTTGCTTGCTGGCACTAAATATCGTGGTGATTTTGAAAAACGGTTTAAAGCGTTGTTGAAACAGCTTGAACAGGATAAAAGCAGCATTCTGTTTATTGATGAGATTCATACCATTATTGGTGCCGGCGCTGCATCGGGTGGGCAAGTTGACGCCGCAAATCTGATCAAGCCATTACTGTCGAGCGGCAGGATCCGCGTGATGGGTTCTACCACTTATCAGGAGTTTAGTAACATCTTTGAGAAAGATCGTGCACTGGCGCGTCGTTTCCAGAAAATCGATATTACCGAGCCGTCGATTGATGAAACAGTGCAGATTCTGAACGGTCTGAAGCCGAAATATGAAGCGCATCATGATGTGCGTTATACCGCTAAAGCAGTACGTGCGGCGGTTGAGCTGGCGGTAAAATATATCAATGATCGTCATTTGCCGGATAAAGCCATTGATGTCATTGATGAAGCAGGCGCGCGCAGCCGTCTGATGCCGGTGAATAAACGTAAAAAGACCGTTAATGTTGCGGATATCGAATCTGTGGTTGCGCGTATTGCGCGCATTCCGGAGAAGAGCGTTTCCGCCACCGATCGTGATGCGTTGAAAACACTCGGAGATCGCCTGAAAATGTTGGTATTTGGTCAGGATAAAGCGATCGATGCGTTAACCGAGGCGATCAAAATGAGTCGTGCGGGATTAGGCCAGGATCGTAAACCTGTTGGATCGTTCTTGTTTGCCGGACCTACCGGCGTCGGTAAAACCGAAGTCACGGTGCAACTGGCGAAAGCGTTGGGCATTGAATTGTTACGCTTTGATATGTCGGAATATATGGAACGTCATACGGTGAGTCGTCTGATTGGCGCCCCGCCGGGCTATGTCGGTTTTGATCAGGGAGGACTGTTGACGGATGCGGTGATAAAACATCCGCATGCTGTGGTGTTGCTCGACGAGATTGAGAAAGCGCACCCTGATGTATTCAATCTGTTGTTGCAGGTTATGGATAACGGCATGTTGACCGATAACAATGGCCGTAAAGCCGATTTCCGCAACGTGGTATTGGTGATGACAACCAATGCCGGCGTACGTGAAACAGAGCGTAAATCCATTGGTCTGATTCAACAGGATAACAGTACCGATGCGATGGAAGAGATCAAAAAGATCTTTACGCCGGAGTTTCGTAATCGTCTTGATAACATCATCTGGTTCAGCCATTTGTCGCAAAATGTTATCAATCAGGTGGTTGATAAGTTCATTGTGGAACTTCAGGCACAACTGGATGCGAAAGGTGTTTCGCTGGAGGTCAGTGATGAAGCACGTGACTGGCTGGCGGAAAAAGGGTATGACAAAGCGATGGGGGCCCGTCCGATGGCTCGCGCAGTGCAGGAAAACCTGAAAAAACCGCTGGCTAATGAATTACTGTTTGGTTTGCTGGTGGAAGGGGGCTCGGTTTCTGTTGGGCTCGACAAAGAGAACAATCAGTTGACCTACCACTTCCTGAGTGCGCAGAAACAGAAGACGACAGGAACGGTGCATTAACGCTTCATGGCGTGTTGTGACGAAAAAGGCGATGTCTTTGACATCGCCTTTTTTATGCTTTATCTCAGTGATCTGGCCATACTGATCTTAATTAACAGGCATCGTTTACTTTGATTATCAGGTGTATGGCTATTGTGGATGACGTTCTGTCAATGAGAAAGCACCGAGTGATTACAAGGTGCTCCTGAATCCGGAAACCACCTGCCGTGGTAAGAGGCAATCTGCTTAGTCTTGCAATAACGCCGATGTGCTCAGTAAAAACATAAGATCAAAGAATGTGGCAAATCAGCGACTACGGAAGACTATGCGGCCTTTGCTCAGGTCATATGGGGTCAGTTCGACCGTGACTTTGTCACCCGTCAGGATGCGGATATAATTTTTGCGCATTTTTCCGGAGATATGAGCGGTGACCACGTGTCCGTTTTCTAATTCCACGCGGAACATGGTATTAGGTAACGTATCCAGCACGGTACCTTGCATTTCAATATTGTCTTCTTTGGCCATCGAATCCTCTGGGTGGACTACCTTAGTTTTGAACCGGCAAGATAATGCCGAATTTCACGAATCATGTAAAGAATTGTTGGTCATTTCACCAACACTCACGTGCGCTTTACGCGAAACACGCAAGCCCATTAAACACGTTATTTGGGGTGTAATTGACGCCAGCGGGGAAATAATACGGGCTAAGAATCTGTTTAAAATCGCCGTCATACACACGATAAAAACACATCTAAAAAATGCGTTGATATTCCCCGCCTGGTAATTCCGGCTCGCATAATTGCGATAAGCGGACGACATACCAAACGCGCGCATTGTACCACTATTAAGCTGCTAATGCGTGGAAAACATTGTGCATTGCTACTAAAAAAGTACCTGTGGCTGCCAGCAATCCACAGGCATTGTCTGATGAGCGAGCGTATTTAGCACGTGTAAATAGTTTTTACGTGGAATCTCTTTGGCGCCGAGTGATGCAGTATGGTGATTAAGTACCTGGCAATCGATCAGTTTACCGCCATGTTGATGGAAATACTGGCTAAAAACCAATAATGCGGTTTTTGATGCATTCGGGCTGCGGCTGAACATCGATTCACCGCAAAAAATCTGTCCCAGAGGGAGACCATACAGACCGCCAACCAGTTTTTGATCACGCCATACTTCTATCGATTGCGCACGCCCCATAGCGAACAACGTTAACCAGGCCTGTTTCACCTCCGGGGTTATCCAGGTCCCTTCCTGGCGTTCACTGGCACACCCGTCGATCACGCCGCAAAAATCTTTATTCAGGGTAACCTGGTACGGTGAATGGCGATGAAAATGTTTCATGCTGCGACTGAGATGGAATTCTTGCGGTAACAGCACGGCGCGGGGATCGGGCGACCACCACAGAATGGGGTCACCCGGTGAAAACCAGGGAAATATGCCGCCATAGTAGGCGCTAAGTAAGCGCGCAGGGCTTAAATCACCGCCCATGGCTAATAAACCATTGGGTTCTCGCAGCGCCATCTCAGGCGGCGGGAAATGCAGTGATTCATCTGACAACTGAATCAATCTCATGTCATTTGTTACTCACACAGTGGTTCATCCCCGTCATTTCACATTGCCCATGTGTTGGCGACGGTACCCGGTTCGCCCACATTGCTGGCTGGCGTCAGCGCACAGGTATCCACATGCCCTGCAACCTGATATTTAGCCGGTATAAGGTGCAAAGCGTTGCTGGAAATGCCAGTAGCGTCCCTGTTTTAACAGCAATTCGTCATGTTTCCCTTGCTCAATAATTTTCCCCTGATCCATCACGTAGATGTGGTCCATTTTTTCCATGCCTTGCAGGCGATGGGTGACCATAATAACGGTTTTATGCTGAGTTACGTGCATCAGCAGATCAAGAATTTGCTTTTCAGTCTCGGCATCAAGCCCTTCGGTAGGTTCATCCAGCAACATCAGTGCGCCGTTATGCAGTAATGCACGTGCAATCGCTAATCGGCGCAGTTCACCACCGGAAAGTTGTCGTCCACCTTCGCCCAGCCAGGCGTTTAGCCCTTCCTCATTGTCAACGAGTTTAGCCAACCCTACCTGATAAAGCGCGTGGGTTAATTGCTGGTCATTGCTGTCAGGTGCAGCGAGCAGCAGGTTGTTGCGCAGTGTCTGGCTGAACAGGTGAACACGCTGGCTGACAACGCTGATTTGTGCCCGCAGTGAGGCTTCATCCCACTGCGTCAGGGGTAAATCGTTAAGCACAATGCTGCCTTGTTGAGGATCCCAGGCGCGCGTCAACAGTTGCAATAAGGTGGTTTTCCCACAACCGGTCCGGCCCAGTAACGCCACTTTCTCACCGGGGGCAACGTGTAAGGTGATTTGATTCAGGGCCACAGACGGCGCGTTGTCATAACGAAAGCTGACATTCAGACATGCCAGGCCAGATCCAACCGGGTGATCCGATAAGGACGCAGGAAATGTCACGTCGGGTTTCTGATCAATGATATGCGACACGCGTTGGGCGGAAATAATCACCTGACCAAGATGTTGAAATGCGCCGGCGACAGGGGCTAATGCTTCAAATGCCGCCAGTGCACAGAACACAAATAAGGCAATCAGTGCGTCCGGGCGGGTTAATTCACCGATACCGCCAGCACTTAACCAAAGTAATAAGGTTACCGTCATGCCACTAATCAACAACATAATACCTTGAGACAAACCGGTGAGACCTACCTGTTGTCGCTGTGCATGTTGCCAGTGCCGTTCGGTTTGATCGAGCTGAGCACGGTAGGCCGGTTCGCTGCCATAGACGGTGAGTTCCGCCTGACCTTGCAGCCAGCGGGTCAGTTGTGAACGATACTGCCCGCGTAACACGGTCATGGCTTCGCCAGCCGGTTTACCCGCACGGTAGAACATTGGGGGCAACAACAGCAAAGTGAGTAGCATGATGCCGCCGAGTGTCAGAGCCAGTGTCGTATCCAGCCAACTCAGACCGACAGTAACGCAAATCGTCACGGTAAAAGCGCCGATCAACGGCGATATTACGCGCAAATAGAGATGGTCAAGGGTATCGACATCGGCAACAAACCGGTTCAGTAATTCGCCCTGACGAAAATGCGCAATACCCGCGGGTGAGAGGGGAAGCAGCTTACTAAAGGTGAACACGCGCAGATGTTGTAAGACGCGGAAAGTACCATCGTGGCTGACCAGTCGCTCAAAATAGCGGGCGGCGGTACGGATAATAGCCGCGCCACGCACCCCCGCGGCGGGCAGCATATAATTAAAACTGTACAGACCCGCTATCCCCGCCAGCGATGATGCCGCGAGGAACCAGCCGGAAAGGGTGAGTAATCCGATGCTGGCCAGTAAAGTGACAATTACCAGCACGATCCCCAGTGTTAAACGCCAAAAATGGCGACCATATAACCGTAAAAATGGACGAAGAGCATTCATTACTCAATAGTTCCCTGACGTTGCGCGCGTAATTCGGCAAAGGGGCCGGGGATGTTGGCCAGCGTATTGAACGCGCCGCGTTGAACCAGTTGTCCCGCGCGCATGACCCATATTTCATCCCATTCAGCCAACTGGTTGAGTTGGTGGGTGACCAGCAGTGTTGTTTGTTGCCAGGATGCGTGCAATAGCGCATTCATTACGCATTGCTCGCTATCAGTATCAAGACTGGCTCCTGGCTCATCCAGCAATAAGAGTTGGCTGTTCTTTAGCAAGGCCCGGGCAACGGCGACACGTTGCGCCTGACCGACAGACAAGCGCGTTGCCTGGTCGCCCAGCTCGGTTTCCAGCCCGTCAGGTAGCGCGGAAAGGAATTCGTCCACGCCAGCCAGTATGAGGACCCGTTGTAAGCCGGCCTCGTCGACATTGCCGCCCTGGACGATATTTTCGCGCAAAGTCAGTGCCGGAAGTTGCGGATTTTGCCCTACCCAAGCCAGTTGCTGTCGCCAGTTTTCGGGGTGTAAATCACGCAATTCAATACCATTGATGGTGAGCGATCCCTGATAAGGCAGGAAGCCGAGTAACGCATGCAATAGCGATGTTTTCCCGGCGCCACTTTGCCCAACCAGCGCGACGCGCTTCCCTGCCGGTAAACTGAACGTGAGCGGTCCAGCCAGAATATTGCCGGTACGTGAGGTAATGACGACATCCCGCGCCACAAGGGTCACCGGTTCCCCGACAGGTAACAACTGCGTACCTCGCTGTACCGAAACCGCCTCACTGCGTGATAAAAAAGTGTGTAATGCATCGGCAGCGCCAACGGCTTGCGCTTTGGCATGATAAAACGTGCCCAGATCACGTAATGGCTGGAAAAATTCGGGAGCAAGAATCAACACCAGAAAACCGGCAAATAAGGTTACGCTATGGCCATAATGGCCGAAATCCAGTTGACCTAAATAGGAAAACCCGAAATAAACCGCGACGATCGCAATGGATATCGAGGCGAAAAACTCCAGGACGGCAGAAGAGAGAAACGCCAGACGTAATACTTCCATGGTGCGCTGGCGGAAATCTTCGGCGGAGGTGCGGATATTATCCGTTTCTGCCTGCGCCCGGTGAAACAGTCGCAAGGTTTCCATGCCCCGAAGCCGGTCAAGAAAATCACCGCTGAGACGGGACAATGCAAGAAAATTGCGCCGATTGGCATCCGCAGCGCCAAGGCCGACCAGTGCCATAAACACAGGGATGAGTGGCGCGGTGATCAGCAAAATCAGGCCGGCAGCCCAATTAACAGGAAATAGCGCAATCAGGATGAAACAGGGGATCAGCGCCGCCAGCGACATCTGAGGCAGATAACGCGCATAGTAGTCCTGCATATCTTCAATTTGTTCAAGGAGTAACGTCGCCCAGCTACCCGCAGGCTTACCCTGAATCCAGGCCGGGCCAAGGACATTAAGACGATCAAGCACCTGTTTACGCAGTGTTTGTCGTATCGCCTGCCCGGCATAAAAACCCACGCGTTCACGCAGCACGCTGATCACCGCCCGGGCGACAAAACAAAGTAGCAATAGCATAAATTCACTGAGCAGCCTCTCGCGTGGTTGATGCAGACTGAGCAGTTGGTAGAGCAGGGTCGCCAGTAACCAGGCTTGTGCAATAACCAATAAGGCGCTAAACAAGCCCAGCAGTGTGGATAACCGCAGCCAGCGACGGGCGGGCGTGCTTTGTTGGCGCAGCCATTGGGTGAGTTCTTGTTGCCGTGTTTTATTCATCAGTTGCCGTTCATAAGAGAAAAACGAAACTGGTTGCCAGAAGGCATTGCCATGGGAACAAGCCAACGGTCAGGCGCAGGCAATGTAACATGAGAGAAAGAAAAAAGGCGACTGTTGCACAGTCGCCTGGGGAAGATTGGATCAGGTTATTAACAACTTACTTATTATTTTTAACCAACCCATCCAGGTAACGTTCAGCGTCCAGTGCGGCCATACAACCGGTGCCGGCTGAAGTGATCGCCTGACGATAAACATGATCCATTACATCGCCAGCGGCGAACACGCCGGCCACGCTGGTTTGCGTCGCATTGCCTTGGGTACCCGACTGGACTTTAATATAGCCATTTTCCAGAGCCAGTTGCCCCTGAAAAATCGCCGTATTCGGACTGTGACCAATGGCGACAAACAGACCGGCGACCTCCAATGTTTCATCGTGTTCAGTGTCCTGCGTTGAACGCAGCCGCAAGCCGGTAACCCCCATGTTGTTACCAATAACTTCCTCCAGAGTGCGGTCTGTGTGCAGCACAATATTGCCGTTGCTGACTTTATCCATCAGGCGATTAATCAAGATCTTTTCGGCGCGGAAGCTATCGCGGCGGTGGATTAAATGCACTTCGGCAGCAATATTCGCCAGGTACAGCGCCTCTTCCACGGCGGTATTGCCGCCGCCGATCACCGCTACCTTTTGATTACGGTAGAAGAAACCATCGCATGTCGCACAGGCGGAAACACCTTTTCCTTTAAAAGCATCTTCAGAGGGCAAGCCAAGATAACGCGCCGAAGCGCCGGTGGCGATAATCAGCGCATCAGCAGTGTATTCGCTGTTGTCACCCGTCAGGTGGAACGGACGATGCTGTAGATCGACCGAATGGATATGGTCAAAAATAATTTCGCTATCGAACTTTTCTGCATGCTCATGCATGCGTTCCATGAGCAATGTGCCGGTCAGATTATTGGCATCGCCAGGCCAGTTCTCAACGTCGGTGGTGGTGGTCAGTTGGCCGCCTTGCTCCAGCCCGGTAATCAAGACGGGATGCAGGTTGGCGCGCGCAGCATAAATCGCGGCGGTATAGCCCGCAGGGCCAGATCCCAAAATCAATAACTTACTGTGTTTAGCGGTGCTCATGAGACCCTCATCGGTTAACTGCAAACATAAATTGGAATTGTAGGGAATTTACCACAGCAAAAAAAGCATTCTGCAATGGTGTTAACAATAGATGCAAAAGGTTTCTCCGTCAGGTCAGTCAAACGTAGCGTGGGCAAGCCAAAAAAGGAGTCAGAACTGGATTTTCGTGGTACAACAACGCCAGGTAGCTCATTAAAAACAGTAATGTGACAAGCTATTTGGCATGTTGTACTGATTTTGATTGTTTTACTTTGACAATCGGCTACGCTTTTGCGAAAACAGTGGGAGAAGCAGAGGGTATTTAGGATGCCAAAGCAGCGTTTCCTCGGCTGGTTTGCGTATTTTGCCAAATAAACTCGGTCTGTCATTTGTAATGGCGCATGTCAGGACAGACAACATGCATCGTGCGGATGGGCGCTTTATGGCAACAGGCTCTATGTCTTCACTTAAATGACCCCGCACAATGATTGCGCTCAGGGGTATGGCAGGTAAAGGGAAGGAATTAAGAGAGATAATAATAATGGTAGACAATAAAAAACGCCCTGGAAAAGATCTCGACAGAATCGACAGAAACATTCTGAATGAATTGCAAAAGGATGGTCGTATTTCGAATGTTGAGCTTTCCAAGCGCGTTGGGTTATCCCCAACACCGTGTCTGGAACGTGTTCGCCGTCTGGAGCGTCAGGGTTTTATTCTTGGTTATACCGCATTGTTAAACCCGCACTATTTGGATGCGTCATTGTTGGTGTTTGTTGAGATTACTCTGAATCGTGGTGCGCCCGACGTATTTGAACAATTTAACGCCGCCGTACAAAAACTTGAGGAAACTCAAGAGTGTCATCTGGTTTCAGGTGATTTTGATTACTTGTTGAAAACACGTGTGCCAGATATGTCTGCTTACCGCAAATTACTGGGTGAAACCTTGCTGCGCTTGCCCGGTGTGAACGATACGCGTACTTACGTTGTCATGGAAGAAGTGAAACAAAGTAACCGTTTAGTGATTAAGACACGGTAATACAGGGCAGGTGCAAAACCTGATCGTTTTCGGTACACTCCTGTAAATTCATACAGGTTCAGCGTCGGAGCAGTCCGACGCTGTTGCCTTCATTAGTTCACAGGCACCTGGAGAGTTCTCTTGAGCCAGGAATACACAGAAGATAAAGACGTTTCGTTACAGCCATTAAGCAGTGGTCATCGTTTGCTTGAGGCGTTGTTGATCATCGTTGCGCTGTTTGCCGTCTATTTAATGGCGGCGCTGCTGAGCTTCAACCCTTCCGATCCCAGTTGGTCGCAAACCGCCTGGCATGAACCGATCCACAATTTAGGTGGTCGCATCGGCGCATGGTCTGCGGATACATTGCTGTTTATTTTTGGCATAATGGCCTATGCCATCCCCCTGGTTATTCTGGGGTTGTGCTGGATAACCTTCCGCCAGCGTGACCGGCAGGACTACATTGACTACTTTGCTGTTGGTCTGCGTCTGATTGGCGTGTTGGCGCTGGTAGTGACCACCTGCGGTCTGTCTGCGCTTAATGCTGATGATATTTGGTATTTTGCCTCGGGCGGGGTTATTGGCAGCCTGGTCAGCAATGCCATGGCGCCGTATCTCAGTGGGGCAGGGGGAACATTGACTCTGCTGTGCATTTGGGCGGCGGGTCTGACGCTGTATACTGGCTGGTCCTGGCTGACGATTGCGGAAAAGATCGGCGCCGTCGTTATGGGCGTGCTGACGTTTGCCAGCAATCGCTCACGTCATGAAGACGCCTGGCGCGAAGAAGACGAAACTGACTCGTCATCCCACGTGATGACTGCCACCCAACAACCGGTGGTACTGGTGGATGAAACCGGGCAGGATGTTTTGCTGGCCGCGCCGCGCGATGAGGACGAACGCAATGACGCGGATCATGATCCGCTGTTAGCGCGCGTAGCAACAGAAAGCCCCCTGACGCCAGATCAGGCAGTCCCCGTTCCAGACGCACCATTGCAGCCTGCGCAGGCGCCATCCTTTACCACTGATTCGCCTGTACAACCGACATTACCGCAACCGACGATCGCGCAAGCTGCAACGCCGACGTTGTACCGTTTTGATGTGCCGGACGACGTGCCGACACCACCCCACGGCGTTGATGAAAATGATGATGCTCCGCGGATGGGTGACTGGCGTAATGCCTCACCCACTGAGCCTGACGCCCGCGTATTCGTGGCTGAGTCGGGTAATGTGGCACATACCACAGCCGCCGCAGTGGCGGCGCCATTTATGCCGGTTTTCCATGCTCAGCATGAAAGGGACGCTAACCCTCAGGTAAAACAAGGTATTGGCCCTGAACTACCGCGTCCCAACCCGGTGAAACTTCCTACCCGCCGTGAACTGGCCTCTTATGGTATCAAGTTGCCTTCGCAACGTATGGCGGAAGAGAAGGCGCGCGAAAATGCCGTGCATCAGCAAGAGACGGCGGCGTCAGCACCTTTTTCTGGCCAGGATGAAGACGCATACACTGCAATTCAGGATGCGCACCTGCGCGAAGCCTTTATGACGCAGCAGCAACAGCGTTATGGCGAAGATTTCACCGCTGATGATGAAGCCGCTTTGCAACAGGCATCGTTGACCCGCCAGTTTGCCGGGCAACAGCAACAACGTTATGCCCAGCCGGTAGCGGATGATGATGGTCCGACATTCTCTCTGGATACATCAGCACCATTTGATTTCTCGCCAATGCGTGATCTGGTTGATGACAGTCCGGTTGAACCGTTATTTACCATCGCCGCGTCTTCTGAGCCTGAGGTGCCAGCGCCTGCCGAGACCGACAGGCCGGCGCTTGAATCTCGTCCGCCGACGCCAGAGGCTGAACCGGCGTTCTCTCCGGCTCCTGTTGTCGATAGCCTGATTCATCCATTCCTGATGCGTCATGAACAGCCATTACACAAACCGACCACGCCATTGCCGACGCTTGATTTGCTGACCCAGCCACCGCTGGAAGAAGAGCCGGTGGATATGTTTTCACTGGAACAGACCGCGCGGCTGGTTGAAGCCCGTCTGGCGGATTACCGTGTAAAAGCGGAAGTGGTGGGTATTTCACCGGGCCCGGTCATCACCCGCTTTGAATTGGATTTAGCGCCGGGAGTAAAAGCGGCACGAATTTCCAATCTGTCACGCGATTTAGCGCGTTCGCTTTCCGCTGTTGCCGTGCGTGTTGTGGAAGTCATTCCTGGTAAACCCTATGTGGGGCTTGAATTACCCAATAAACACCGTCAAACCGTGTACCTGCGCGAAGTGCTGGATTGTGCGAAATTTCGTGATAATCCCTCGCCGCTGGCGGTGGTGCTGGGGAAAGACATCGCTGGTCAGCCGGTGGTGGCCGATTTGGCGAAAATGCCACATCTGTTAGTTGCAGGTACCACCGGTTCGGGTAAATCAGTCGGTGTGAATGCGATGATTATCAGCATGTTGTATAAAGCGACGCCGGAAGAAGTCCGCTTTATCATGATCGACCCTAAAATGCTTGAGCTATCCGTCTATGAAGGTATTCCTCATCTGCTAACTGAAGTCGTTACTGATATGAAGGATGCGGCCAATGCGCTGCGCTGGAGTGTTGGTGAGATGGAACGTCGCTACAAATTAATGTCTGCGCTGGGGGTCCGTAATCTGGCGGGCTATAACGAAAAGGTTGAACAGGCTGGCGCTATGGGGCGGCCGATTCCTGATCCCTTCTGGAAGCCGGGTGACAGCATGGATACCACGCCACCGGCACTGGAAAAACTGCCTTATATCGTGGTGATGGTGGATGAATTCGCCGATTTGATGATGGCGGTAGGGAAAAAAGTAGAAGAATTGATCGCCCGTCTGGCGCAAAAAGCGCGGGCGGCCGGTATCCATCTGGTTCTTGCTACGCAACGCCCTTCAGTGGATGTGATTACGGGGTTGATCAAAGCAAACATTCCAACACGTATTGCTTTTACTGTGTCGAGTAAAATTGATTCACGCACCATCCTTGATCAATCCGGCGCGGAATCGTTGCTGGGCATGGGGGATATGTTATATATGCCGCCAAACTCATCGATTCCGGTGCGTGTTCATGGCGCGTTTGTCCGTGATCAGGAAGTTCATGCTGTGGTGCAAGACTGGAAAGCACGGGGCAACCCGCAATATATCGATAGCATTACTGCGGGTGATGAGGGCGAAGGGGGGAGCCTGGGACTGGATGGCGACGAAGAACTGGATCCACTATTTGATCAGGCGGTGGCGTTTATTGTCGAAAAACGGCGAGCATCCATTTCGGGTGTACAGCGACAGTTCCGTATTGGCTACAACCGGGCAGCACGGATTATTGAGCAAATGGAAGTGCAGGGAATTGTCTCCTCGCCAGGACATAACGGTAATCGCGAGGTTCTGGCGCCGCCCAGTCACGAGATGTAATTATCTGCGCTGATTATTGTCTTACCCATGATGTTACCGGGCCAGGCTTGCCTGGCCCATTGCTTATGCGGCATTCATCATCGTAGCCGCGTTATTTATGTCAGAAAATTTTTTCGGTGCGAGTGAGGAATGGTCTAAGGTTTTGGCCCCCTTGCACCGGACAGCAATGTACCAATAAGGAATCTGTTGTAATGAAGAAATTATGGCTCTCTTGTTGCCTGTTGTCTGCACTGACGGTGGCGGGTGCCGCACTGGCGGATGCTTCCAGTGACCTGCAGCAGCGACTGGGTAAAGTGAACAGTTTTCATGCCAGTTTTACTCAGAAAGTGACTGATGCTTCAGGTACAAATGTACAGGATGGCGAAGGCGAATTGTGGGTAAAACGTCCTAACCTGTTTAACTGGCACATGACCGCACCGGATGAAAGTACGATTATTTCAGACGGGAAAACCGTGTGGTTTTATAATCCTTTTGTTGAACAGGTAAGCGCCACCTGGTTAAAAGATGCCACCAGCAATACGCCATTTATGCTGATTGCCCGTAATCAGGCCAGTGACTGGAAACAGTATAATATTAAGCAGCAGGACGATCACTTTGAGCTGACACCGAAATCTGATGCAGGAAACTTGAAACAGTTTGTCATCAATGTGGCGACAAATGGCACGATCAATCAGTTCAGTGCCATTGAGCAGGATGGACAACGTAGCAATTACACATTGAAAAGCCAGCAAAACACCGTCGTCAGCGCTGATAAATTTACGTTTACGTTGCCGAAAGGCGTGACGGTGGATGATCAACGTCAGTGAGGTTTAAGTGAGTAATCTGTCACTGGATTTTTCCTCGAATGAATTTCAGCCACTGGCCGCGCGGATGAGGCCAGTAACGCTTGCGCAATATATCGGGCAACAGCATTTGCTGGCGGCTGGTAAGCCGTTGCCGCGGGCAATTGAAGCTGGTCATTTGCATTCGATGATCCTCTGGGGACCGCCTGGAACCGGGAAAACCACCTTAGCCGAAATTATCGGGCATTATGGCAATGCTGATGTGGAACGCATTTCTGCGGTGACCTCGGGCGTTAAAGAAATTCGTGAAGCGATTGAACGCGCCCGGCAGAACCGTAATGCGGGGCGCCGAACCATCCTGTTTGTCGATGAAGTGCATCGTTTCAATAAAAGCCAGCAAGACGCCTTTTTACCTCATATTGAAGATGGCACGATTACGTTTATTGGCGCCACCACTGAAAACCCGTCGTTTGAACTGAATTCGGCATTGCTATCGCGTGCGCGCGTTTATTTACTGAAATCTCTGACGGTTGATGATATTGAGACGGTGCTTGATCAGGCAATGCAGGATGCTGATCGCGGTCTGGCGCAACAGGACATCGTGTTGCCAGACACTACCCGGCGGATGATTGCCGAACTGGTGAATGGCGATGCGCGTCGCGCGCTGAATACCCTGGAAATGATGGCCGATATGGCTGAAAACAATGCACAGGGGAAACGTGAACTGACGCCACAGCTTTTGCATGAAGTCTCGGGTGAGCGGTCGGCGCGTTTCGATAACAAAGGCGACCGTTACTATGACTTGATTTCAGCGTTGCATAAATCAGTTCGTGGGTCGGCTCCTGACGCGGCGCTTTACTGGTACGCGCGTATTATCACCGCTGGCGGCGATCCTCTCTATGTGGCTCGCCGCTTGCTGGCGATAGCATCAGAGGATGTTGGTAATGCCGATCCTCGTGGCATGCAGGTCGCGCTAGCTGCCTGGGATTGTTTTACCCGCGTTGGACCAGCTGAAGGAGAACGCGCCATCGCGCAAGCAATTGTCTACCTGGCCTGCGCGCCGAAAAGCAATGCGGTTTATACGGCGTTCAAAGCAGCGATGCACGATGCACGGGAAAATCCTGATTATGATGTGCCTGAGCATTTGCGTAATGCCCCGACGAAACTGATGAAAGAGATGGGGTTGGGTGAAACATATCGTTATGCTCATGATGAACCTAATGCCTATGCAGCCGGTGAAAGCTATTTTCCGCCGGAAATGAGGCAAACACAGTATTACCAGCCGACATCCCGGGGCCTTGAAAGCAAAATTGGCGAAAAGCTCACCTGGCTTGCTGAACTGGATCAAAATAGCCTGACAAAACGCTACCGATAATTCGGGCATTGCGGTAAGGTTAGCAAGGATTTAAACGCATCCGCCGCAAGTGTGTATGCGTCCCTTCATTAATTCAATCAATCACATAAGCACAGGATAAGCATGCTCGATCCCAATCTGCTGCGTAATGAGCCAGACGCAGTCGCTGAAAAACTGGCACGTCGGGGATTTACACTGGACGTTGATACGCTACGTGCTCTTGAAGAGAGCCGTAAAGTATTGCAGGTGGAAACAGAAAACCTGCAGGCGGAGCGTAATGCTCGCTCGAAATCTATCGGCCAGGCTAAAGCGCGCGGGGAAGACATTGAGCCACTGCGTCAGGAAGTGAATGCGCTGGGCGAAAGACTGGATGCGGCGAAAATCGCGCTGGATGAATTACAAAACCGAATCCGCAATATTGCACTAACCATCCCTAATCTGCCGGCGGACGATGTGCCTGTGGGGAAAGATGAGCGTGATAATCAGGAAATCAGTCGTTGGGGCGAACCGCGGAAGTATGATTTTGCCGTGCGTGATCACGTTGAATTGGGCGAAATGGCCGGAGGGCTTGATTTTGCTTCTGCGGTCAAACTGACCGGTTCTCGTTTTGTGGTGATGAAAGGTCAGATTGCTCGTTTGCATCGGGCATTGAGCCAGTTCATGCTTGATCTGCATACTGAACAACACGGTTACGTGGAAACCGCTGTACCGTATCTGGTGAACTACGCAACGTTATATGGCACCGGCCAGTTGCCAAAGTTTGGCGAAGACCTGTTCCACACCCGGCCGTTAACCGAAGAGGCGGATAGCAGTAATTATGCGTTGATACCTACTGCAGAAGTGCCGCTGACTAATCTGGTGCGCGATGAGATCGTTGAAGAGGAATCTTTGCCGATTAAACTGACTGCGCATACGCCTTGTTTCCGTTCTGAAGCCGGATCTTATGGTCGTGATACGCGTGGTCTGATTCGTATGCATCAGTTCGATAAAGTCGAAATGGTACAAATCGTTCGTCCGGAAGACTCCATGCAGGCGCTGGAAATATTGACGGGTCATGCAGAAAAAGTTTTGCAATTATTAAATCTGCCATACCGGAAGGTACTGCTATGTACGGGTGATATGGGCTTTGGTTCCGCCAAAACGTATGATCTGGAAGTGTGGTTGCCCGCGCAAGACACCTACCGTGAAATTTCATCATGCTCTAATATGTGGGATTTCCAGGCGCGTCGTATGCAGGCGCGTTGCCGCAATAAGAGCGAGAAAAAAACACGCCTGGTACATACGTTAAATGGCTCAGGATTGGCTGTTGGACGAACACTGGTCGCTGTATTGGAAAACTATCAGCAGGCAGATGGACGGATTGAAGTTCCTGATGTGTTACGTCCATATATGAAGGGACTGGATAGTATCGGCTAATGTGTATTAGTCGCGACTTGATCTGACACATAACCTTGAAAGGTTGAGAGTTACCGGTTTTGATATGGGTGTCGAATCCTTATACAAAACACGAGGTAACTCTCATGCTTCATACTACCAATCCCGTTATCAAACACAAAACA
>JAATFO010000015.1 GCA_015655145.1 Enterobacterales bacterium
AATGACATCCGGGTGATCGTCGTCACCGACGGCGAACGCATTCTGGGGCTGGGCGATCAGGGCATCGGCGGGATGGGTATTCCTATCGGTAAACTGTCGTTATATACCTCCTGCGGCGGGATCAACCCGGCCAATACGTTGCCGATCATGCTCGACGTCGGCACCAATAATGCGCAGCGCCTCGACGATCCGCTGTATATGGGCTGGCGCCACCCGCGCATTACTGACGGTGAATACAATGAATTCATGGATATGTTCATTCAGGCGGTAAAAACACGCTGGCCGGACGTATTACTTCAGTTCGAGGATTTCGCGCAAACCAACGCGATGCCCTTGCTGGAGCGTTATCGCGAAGAGCTTTGCTGCTTCAATGATGATATTCAGGGCACCGCCGCTGTCACGCTGGGCTGCCTGATTGCCGCCAGCCATGCCGCCGGAACGCAACTGCGCGACCAGCGCGTCACTTTCCTTGGCGCGGGTTCTGCCGGCTGCGGTATCGCAGAAAAAATTGTTGCGCAGATGATTGCCGAAGGCGCAACGGAAGATGAAGCGCGCAGCCAGGTCTTTATGGTGGATCGCTTTGGCCTGCTGACGGATGACATGCCGAACGTGCTCGGTTTTCAGCGTAAGCTGGTGACGCGTAAAGCCAACATTGCCCACTGGAAGGTCGATGCCCAAAACATCTCGTTGCAGGATGTCGTACATAACTCCAAACCGACGATTCTGATTGGCGTTTCCGGGCAACCGGGGCTGTTTACCGAAGAAATCATCCGCGAAATGCACCACAACTGCCACCATCCGATCATCATGCCGTTGTCGAATCCGACGTCGCGCGCTGAAGCCCGCCCGCAGGACGTAATTGCGTGGACAGAAGGCGCCGCGCTGATGGCCACCGGCAGCCCGTTTGCACCGGTGCATTATCAGGACCGCACCTACCCGATCCCGCAATGTAACAATGCGTATATCTTCCCCGGTTTAGGTTTGGGGATCCTGGCCGCCAAAGCGCGTCGCGTAACTGATGGAATGTTGCTGGCCGCCAGTCAGGCGCTGGCGAGCTTATCTCCACTGGCAACCACCGGCAAAGGTTCGCTGTTACCGGCTATCGCCGATATTCAGCATGTGTCGAAAGTGATTGCCGCCGAAGTCGCCCGTGTGGCGCAGCAGGAAGGTGTGGCGCCGGAAATATCGCAAGAGACACTGCAAAATCGTCTTGATACTGAATTTTGGAAGCCAGAATACCGTTCTTACAAGCATTCATCGTTCTGATCATTTTGTCTGGCCGGAGAGATACCGGCCATTTTTTAATTCTGAAGTAGATCCGGGCAATAAACGCTAAAGCCCGGCATTTTGCGGATTATCAAAACCAACGCGCCCTACAAACGGCAAACGCAGCGCCGGATTTTTGAAATCAATTCCCAGATTCAGCCCTAACACATTCACTTCAACACCTTCTTCAACGCCAAGCGTGACGCCCAAAAGCCCCAGCACTGAAACCTGCACGCCACGCCCGGAAGGTGGCAAACCAATCGGGTTTGTGATGCCGCGATAATCTTTGCCAATGGCGTTAGACGGCATATCAAGTTGGAGATCCGGCACTTCGCGGCCAATGTGTGCCATAAATGTGTTGCTGTTGGGTCCCGGCCACGCGTGATAGGTATGCGGATACGGATAACGTTTAATCGCCGCGACAATATTGGGGATCATCGCTTCTGCCTGAGCCCCGCGATGATCGACCAGTAATTTGGGCTTTGACCCAAACCAGTAACCGTCAGGGAGGGCATAATTGCGGCGAACAACGTCCGTGCTGCCCCAGCTAATGACGTCATAACGTGTATACGCCGTTTCGCCTTCACGTTTAAAAATAATCCACGGATGTACCGCCACCAGCCCGCGCCAGCCATAGGTCGGCGCGGCATATATCTGGATAATTGCAGTACTGCGTAGTTTGACCGGATCCGGCGCAATACCCGCAGAATCACGACGCGCCGTCGCCCAGTTCTGACTGGCAGGCTCTGTTTTAGTGTGCGACGCCCTGGCATAACTGTAACCCAATGACAGCAACAAAATTCCTACAAAACATAGAATTATCCATTTAACGGCCATTTTTTCACTCACTCTTGTCAGCCATTTCGAAAGAACAACAGTACGCATTCATAACAAGGCTGGCAACGTGAAAGTCTGGCCCTTTGGGAAACCTGATTTGTGAGCGCCCTCACACTCCTGATCATCATCCTACCTATGTTTTGTAATCGATTACTTTTTAAGCGTAAATTTTGTAATCGATTACAAAAATGAAGAAAGTAAGTATGCTTTTAAAATCTCACCTCTCAGGCGGATTGTTAGTGTTGTGTTCTCTGGCCGCTTTGCCTGTACATGCTGCGAAACCGGCCTGCGATAAACCACTTCCTACAAAAACCTGAGCAAAGCGCTGTCAGCAACAGAGAAATAATGGAAATGCCCGCCTCGCTGCGGGCAATTTCACTCAGGCACTCGCGCGTACAATAAAATGCCAGTCCATCATCAGGCGTTCTGCCGGAGATTCGGGGTTATCGATTTTTTTAATCAGTAAGGAAACCGCCTGCCGGCCAATATCGCGCGAGGGTTGTTGGATGGTCGTGAGCTGCGGAGAAACCATTTCGGCCAGTTCGGTGCCATCAAAGCCAATGACCGCAATATCCTGCGGAACCTTCAGCCCGGTGTCCCCGATAGCACGCATCGCGCCTGCGGCCAGCGTGTCGGAGACGGCAAACACACCATCAGGTTGTTCTGCGGCTTGCAGCAATTTTTCCATCGCCGCTTTTCCCGCGCTAAAACTCAACTCGCTGGCATATTCAATGGCTTCATAACCGTGCTCTTGTTCCTGCATCACCGTTTTGTACCCCTGTTCTCGCAGCCGGGCATATTTGTAGCTCAGGTCGTGGTTGATAAGTGCAATACGACGACAACCGCGGGCAAGCAGATGCCGGATGGCAAACTCGGAGGCGTCGGTGTCACTGATCCCGACGCAGGAAACGTCCCCCGTATCCGCGTATTCGGCGCACTGCACCCACGGCGTCTGACCGATCATACTCGTCAGTTCGGGGAGTTTGGAAAAGGCATCCATGGTGATAATGCCGTCGACCATTTTGCCGGA
>JAATFO010000132.1 GCA_015655145.1 Enterobacterales bacterium
CCGCAATTACATCAATCAGTTGAGTCTTGTTCATAAGTTATCCTTACAGTGTATTTATCGCTTGCTAAGCATCAAGTGCCAGGGAAAAGCCAGGTCCAGGCACTCTTCAACCTGCACGCACCGATAGCCACATTTTTCAGCCCCCCAAATGTAGACCAGACAGGGGTAGAATGTGAAGCCTTTAGACATGACAAATCAGGCGGAAAGTCACGTTTTATCACCTTGTTGACCAAAATTCATACCAATGTTACTGATCCCGGCCTCACGCAGGTCCGATCGCAACCCTTTGATCAGGTCCAAATCGCGTTTTTCACACCCCGCCAACAGGCGAAATATTTCCCACTGGATATCCCACTCATTGCTGACTGCGGAGTTTTCTTTTAGCTCTTCATCGCTCATTTCCCGACCTGCCTGCGTCATCTCCAACATCGCCACAGTGGTGACTGATGTCTCACTGACTGCTATCGCATGCGTCAATGTTTCACCACTCAGGTATGAATGAAGTAACTCACTCAGCGCGACGCAGGCATCAATCGCTGGATAAACCCCGTAGATGTCGTCGTCGTCAGCATTGGGAATCGCATTTTCCAGTTTCTCAAGCTGAGTATCAAAATTGATTTTTGCCTCTTTGACCGTCAATGTTTCCCATACCAGATCGAGAATACGGCGATAAATTTGTGCATCGCCAAACGCAGTTTGCTGGCAGAAGGCCCAATAATTGGGATACATTCGTTCACACAGGCACGCCATGAAGGTCACATGTTGCCAGCTTTCCAGCTTTTCCAGCCGCAGATGGATGGGGTTACGTAGCATAATAAAGTCTCTTAAACACGATTCTGGCGGCAGTTTACCGCAAAAGCCGATCACGCACACCGTTAACCCTGCTGCCAGCTCAGAAAGGCTTTCCGTCTCGATGCCACCGCATCAGCCCAGCGCGTCGGTTCGGGTAACCGATAGCCAGCCATACAGTTTTTCACCCAATACAGCGCCGTGGTAAGACTAACGCGATGTCCCGTCGAGATGAAAAGCGGATTGCAGCGCTTTTTGCTACGCCATACCCAACCGATTTGCTCACCGTGATCAACCAATGCCTGCTGCGCGCCAACCTCAGTACCAGGGAGGTCAAATTTGCCGCACAAACGCCGTTTTGCCACGCCAATCGTGGGTACATCAACCAACAGACCAAAATGGCTGGCAACACCAAGTCGCCGTGGATGGGCAATCCCGTGACCATCAACTAACAATAAATCGGGATGGTGCGTCAGCATCTGCCACGCGGCAAGCAATGCCGGGCATTCACGAAAAGAGAGAAATCCGGGGATATACGGCATGACAGTGGCGATACGCGCCACCTTGTGTTCGACCAATTGCAATGATGGATATTCCAGAATGACCAGCGCGGCGCGCGTCACCTCACCACCTTGCTCAAACCCCACATCAGCCCCGGCAATCAGGCGCGGGGGCATAATATCGAAATCATCATTACGAATCACTTCCGCGGCACGCATGAGTTGCTCCGCGCGCAATGCCTGTATGTCCATGCTATTCCTGATGATAAATACGAGAGCGGGCATGGACCGCCGCCACAAACGTATCCACCTGTTCCGGCGGCACATCCTGATGAATGCCGTGCCCAAGATTGAAAACATGACCACTGCCCCGACCAAATTGGGCAAGGATACTTGCAACCTCCTGGGTAATACGTTCGGACGGTGCATAAAGTACAGAAGGATCCATGTTCCCCTGCAGCGCCACTTTATTACCGACACGTCTACGCGCATCAGCAATATCCGTGGTCCAGTCAAGCCCCAGGGCGTCACATCCTGTCTCCGCCATGGCTTCCAGCCACTGGCCGCCGCCTTTGGTAAACAGGGTCACAGGTACACGGTGGCCGTCATTTTCATGCAACAGACCGTCGACAATTTTATGCATGTACCCCAGTGAGAACTCACGGTAGTCACGTGCCGTCAACACGCCGCCCCACGTATCAAAAATCATCACCGCCTGCGCGCCGGCACGAATCTGCGCATTTAAATAAAGCGTGACGCTGTCAGCCAGTTTATCCAGCATCCGATGGATCGTTTTTGGCTCGGCATACATCATCTTTTTTATTTTAGTGAATGCCTTGCTACTGCCCCCTTCCACCATATAGGTTGCCAGTGTCCAGGGGCTGCCAGAAAAACCAATCAACGGTACGGCCCCCTTGAGGTTTTTCCGGATAGTACGCACAGCATTCATCACATAGCCCAATTCCTGCTCGGGGTCGGGAACCGGTAATTTCTCGACATCAGCACGACAGGTGACAGGTGAAGAAAAGCGTGGGCCTTCGCCCGCTTCAAACCACAACCCCAACCCCATCGCATCCGGGATGGTCAAAATATCGGAGAACAGGATCGCCGCATCCAGCGGATAACGTCTCAGTGGCTGTAACGTCACTTCACACGCCAGTTCAGCATTTTTACACAATGACATAAAATCACCGGCTTCAGCACGCATGGCTTTGTACTCCGGCAAATAACGTCCTGCCTGGCGCATCATCCAAACCGGTGTAACATCCACTGGCTGACGCAGCAAAGCGCGCAGGTAACGATCATTCTTTAATTCACCCATTATCAATCCCTCCCAAACCCCGGTACGTAGTGTAACATTCATTCCTCTTCCGCACGGCACAGCGCCACCGTATCCTCAATCAACCGCCGTGCTACTGTACCGGGCGGAGGTAATAATGGCAGCGCGTCATAGCGAAACCAGGCCGCATCGATCAGTTCATGATTATCGATACGCAAGTCACCGCCATCATAGTCAGCCATAAATGCCATCATCAACGAATGCGGGAATGGCCAAGGCTGCGAAGTAACGTAACGCACGTTTTTGACCGTTATACTACTTTCTTCCATCACTTCACGCGCCACCGTTTGTTCCAGCGTTTCACCCACTTCAACGAAACCGGCCAGCACAGTGTAAATACTGTTACGATGACGTGCATGTTGCGCCAACAGAATCTTATCGCCATGCCGGATTGCGACAATGATACAAGGCGCGATTTGCGGATAATAGCGCTGACGACAGTGGCTGCAGAGACAGGCATTTTCTGTTTTGCTCAAGTGCATTTCATGCCCGCAATAACCGCAAAAACGGTGTGAACGGATAAATTCAGCCAGTTGCACACCGCGCCCGGCGAGCTGAAATAATCCTGCATCATGGTCAATAAGCTGACGTACCGATCCCATGTTTTCACTACAGTTTTTCCGGATCAACCAGACCGTTTCTCCTTGCCACTCTCCGACAGGGGCACCCGCCAATCCCGTCAATGCAAACCTGGCGGCCGTGCCATGCGGTAAATCGCCATTGGGTAACCAAAGTTTTTGCTCATGGCTGACAATCCACCAGCCAACGTCTACGCTTTTGATCTGACGTTCCATAAAATGGTCATCCTTATTGTTAATCGGCACACTGCAATATTGATGCCCGCGATGAAGAATATTGCGCTAAAACTATAACCCACACGGAGTCGATCATGCTCAATCAGTTAGACGTTCTGACCAGGCGCGTAGGTGATAGTAATGAGCGGATTGATCTTTGGCTCACTGCGCGCAGAAAATTATTAGTTGCCTATTATCATACCGTTGGCATCAGGCCGAACAAGGAACTGCGGATTGCTGTCGATGATAAAACCCTCGATAAATTTTGTCAGAGTCTGGTGGATTATCTCTCAACCGGGCATTTCAGTATTTACGCCCACATGATTGAAGAACTCGACAATGACAATCCATTACACAAGGCAGCGCTGATCTGCTCCGCCTTACAGGCAAATACGGCGTTAATCATGGAAGTGTATGATACCCATTTTGAGATGGCGCTCGCACATGATAATCCGGTTGAATTTCAACAGGCTTTATCCTTCGTCGGTGAAGCACTGGAAACACGTTTCACTCTGGAAGATTCGCTCATTCAGTTAGCTGTTGAAAAACACCTCACGCCATTGCCCATCGCCAATGACACCATGCCGGACAAACAGATTTCGCCGGATTAAAACGCCGCCCTCTTGTAGTTTTTACCAAGCCCCCTTATGCTGAATGAGCTATTTTTCATTCGACATTACCCGAATGAGCGACAGAAAAACATCGACTGTCGCTAGCAACCAACGTGGTCATATAAGCCATACCATGAGTTTATACAGACGGCACGAAGCTCCCTGTGTACACACAACCCCGGAGAAAACCGCGGATAAAATGGCTTGAAAACAACGTTAATCTTGTCGGAGTGCCCCCTGGGGCTGAGACCGTTCATTCGGGATCCGCGGAACCTGATCAGGCCAGAACCTGCGAAGGGAACAAGAGTAAGTCTTCCATGATGATGCCATTTGCGCATTTAGCGGCATCGTTCTGTTACTCCTTCCGAGCTCCAGGCAAGCAACCTTTCCCTATTCATCAGGAAATTGCTATGTCTATCAGTGAAAAAAGCATGAAAACCGGCTTCCCTGCCACCACGCCAAAACTGGGGCTCTACCCGGTAGTTGATAGTGTTGAATGGATTGCCCGTCTGCTGGAAGCCGGGGTGCGTACTATCCAGCTACGCATCAAAACGTTACCTGAAGCGGACGTTGAAGCCGCCATTGTGCAAGCCATCGCCCTCGGTAAGCGTTACCACGCCCGCCTGTTTATTAACGATTACTGGCGACTGGCGATCAAACACAGCGCTTACGGTGTTCATCTTGGTCAGAAAGATCTTAATGTCGCCGATCTTGATGCTATCCGCACCGCGGGCTTACGTCTTGGGATTTCCACTCATGGCGACGATGAACTCGATCGTGCCCTGACTCTACAACCGTCCTACATTGCTATGGGCCATATTTACCCGACACAGACCAAAGTGATGTCTTCACAACCTCTGGGTCTGGACGAATTAAAGCGGCTCGTTGCCTCGCTGGGCGATATCCCTACTGTGGCCATTGGCGGTATCAGTATTGCCCTCGCCCCTGCTGTACTGGCGACGGGTGTCGGTAGCATTGCGGTAGTCAGCGCAATTACACAAGCCGCGGACTGGCGCCAGGCCACATCGGCATTACTGGCCCTGGCTGAACCTCACCGGGGTGAACATGCTCAATGAGTCGGATTTTTGTGCTACAGCTGTCAGCTATTGCTGGAAGAGCCCGGCGTTGAAGGCCGGAGAAAACGGCAACGAAGCCGCGCATTGATTGTCGGCCTGGCCGGACCTGGCTCGCCAGCCGCGCTTTATCTTGCGCCCGCTGGCGTGGGGAAACTGTTGTTGGCCGATGATGACGCGTTGCATATCAGCAACCTACAGCGTCAAATTTTTTTTCGCAGTCACAAAGTCTGTCAACCCAAAGCCCGGCTGGCCCAGCACCAGTTACAATCGATCAATCCACACGTGGAATACATCGCGCTGGAACAATGGATGGACAGCAAATCATCCGGAACGGGAGCAATTCGCGCCGCATGATAATCGCACGCCACAGCACGTTACCGTCGCGTTAACCCGAGCCGGTTTACAACCGGTCTGAAAAGACCGGGACAGCTATTTGGGGAATGCCGCACAATAAAATTGTCATACACCGCAACGATGACCAAAAACCATGATGCCCGCTCGCAATGGGAGTACACGCCGCGGGTACTGAATATCGCCCGCCGTATAGTAACGTTTGTCAGCGTCATTCCGGCTTTGACCAGGACCTGTTTTTATCCCAGGTCCTGCTTTCATTTCTGACCGGGATTAACGCACAGCAAACTCACTGATTGCAAAGAAAACAGTGTAGCCGCCGCTCATCAGAAACCTGCCTGGTGCCCGTTTATAGCAATAAAAAAACCCTGCCGAAGCAGGGTTTTTATTACACGCTAACGAATGATTACTCGTCGCTACTACCAAGGCTTGCATTCAACAACTCAGCCAGGCTGGCAGAGGCTTCATCCGCAGTCACTTGTGGCGCGACTGGTGCATCATCTACCTGACGGCGACGCAGTCGATCCTGATGATAAGCGTACCCGGTACCAGCCGGAATCAAACGACCGACGATCACGTTCTCTTTCAGGCCACGCAGTTCATCACGTTTGCCTGCAACCGCTGCTTCGGTCAGCACGCGTGTTGTTTACTGGAACGAAGCCGCTGAGATGAACGATTCAGTTGCCAGCGATGCCTTGGTGATCCCCAACAAGTCACGGGAATACGTTGCAGCAATTTTTCCGCTGTTTTCCAAATCGCGGTTCGCGATTTTCACCCGCGAAACTTCAGCTTGTTCACCTTCAAGGAACTCGGAGCTACCTGCACTCACAATGGTGCCTTTGCGCAGCATCTGACGAACGATAACTTCGATATGTTTATCGTTAATCTTAACACCCTGCAAGCGGTAAACATCCTGCACTTCGTTGACGATATAACGGGTTACCGCATGTACGCCACGCAGACGCAGAATATCATGTGGTGATTCCGGGCCATCGGAAACGACATCGCCCCGTTCGACACGTTCGCCTTCAAACACGTTGAGTTGACGCCATTTAGGAATCATCTCTTCGTACGGATCGCTGCCATCAACCGGGGTGATCACCAGACGGCGTTTACCTTTGGTTTCTTTACCGAAGGAAATGATGCCGCTGATTTCAGCCAGGATAGCCGGCTCTTTCGGACGACGCGCTTCGAACAGGTCAGCAACGCGTGGCAAACCACCGGTAATATCCTTCGTCCCGCCGGATTCCTGCGGAACACGAGACAACGTATCACCGGAGCTGATCTTGATACCATCTTCCAGTTGAACAATCGCTTTACCTGGCAAGAAGTACTGCGCAGGCATATCGGTCCCTGGGATCAAGACATCGCCGCCGTTGGCGTCAACGATCTTCAACGCCGGACGCAGATCTTTACCCCCAGCGGTACGTTCTGCGCTGTCCAGAATGACCAGTGAAGACAAACCGGTCAGTTCATCCGTCTGGCGGGTAATTGTCTGGCCATCGATCATATCGGTAAAGCGAACAAACCCACTGACTTCCGTGATAACCGGCATGGTATGCGGATCCCAGTTCGCCACGGTTTCGCCCGCGTTAACCTGTTCACCATCGCCTTTTGCCATGATCGCACCATAAGGAACTTTATAGCTCTCTTTAGTACGACCAAATTCGTCGATCATTTTCAGTTCGACATTACGCGAAGTGATCACCAGTTTACCCGCCGAGTTGGTTACCGACTTGGCGTTAGTCAGCTTGATCGTGCCTTTGTTCTTCACCTGTATGCTGGACTCTGCCGCCGCACGCGATGCCGCACCACCAATGTGGAAAGTACGCATGGTCAACTGAGTACCCGGCTCACCGATGGACTGAGCAGCAATAACCCCGATGGCTTCACCCTTGTTGATGATATGACCACGTGCAAGGTCACGACCATAACAATGCGCACAGACGCCAAAGTCGGTTTCACAACTCACCACAGAACGCACTTTTACGCTGTCAACTGAGTTTTCTTCCAGCAGGTCACACATCTGCTCATGCAACAGCGTGTTACGCGGGATCAGAATGTCTGCCGTGCCCGGTTTCAATACATCTTCCGCCGTTACACGACCCAGTACACGCTCACGCAGGGGCTCTTTAACATCACCACCTTCGATAACCGGCGTCATCATGATACCTTCATGGGTACCACAATCATCTTCGGTGACTACCAGATCTTGCGCGACATCAACCAGACGACGTGTCAGATAACCTGAGTTCGCCGTTTTCAGTGCGGTATCCGCCAGCCCTTTACGTGCGCCGTGCGTTGAGATGAAGTACTGCAGTACGTTCAAACCTTCGCGGAAGTTGGCGGTGATCGGCGTTTCGATGATGGAACCATCTGGTTTCGCCATCAAGCCACGCATCCCCGCCAACTGACGAATCTGTGCGGCGGAGCCACGCGCCCCGGAGTCGGCCATCATAAAAATACTGTTGAAGGAAACCTGTTTCTCTTCTTCACCGTGACGATTAATCACTGTTTCGGTAGAGAGGTTTTCCATCATTGCTTTAGCAACACGTTCGTTTGCCGCCGCCCAGATATCAATAACTTTGTTGTAACGTTCGCCCGCTGTTACCAGACCAGACTGGAACTGTTCCTGAATTTCAGCCACTTCAGCTTCCGCTTCCGTGATGATTTCGGCTTTCTTCGGCGGGATCACCATATCGTCGATGCCAACAGATGCGCCGGAACGCGCAGCATAAGCAAAGCCGGTGTACATGATCTGGTCAGCAAAGATAACCGTCGGTTTCAGACCCAGAATGCGATAACAGGTATTCAGCATTTTAGAGATCGCTTTCTTACCCAACGCCTGGTTAACGATGGAGTAAGGCAAGCCCTGCGGTACAATCATCCACAGAATCGCGCGGCCAACCGTGGTGTCGATCAGGCTGGTTTTGGCGACGAAATCACCTTGCTCGTTCTTTTCGTATTCGGTAATACGCACTTTAACGCGTGCATGTAACTCGGCCAGACCCGCGCGATAAATACGCTCAGCCTCTTTTGACCCAGTCAACACCATGCCTTCACCTTTGGCATTCACTTTATCGCGGGTCATGTAGTACAGACCCAGGACAACGTCCTGAGACGGAACGATGATCGGTTCACCGTTCGCCGGAGACAGAATGTTATTGGTCGACATCATCAGCGCGCGCGCTTCCAACTGAGCTTCCAGCGTCAACGGCACGTGAACTGCCATCTGGTCGCCATCGAAGTCGGCGTTATAAGCCGCACACACCAGCGGGTGCAACTGAATAGCTTTACCTTCGATCAGTACCGGCTCAAATGCCTGAATACCCAAGCGGTGCAGTGTCGGAGCACGGTTCAGCAGTACCGGATGCTCACGGATCACTTCATCAAGGATATCCCACACCACGGCTTCTTCGCGCTCAACCATTTTCTTCGCGGCTTTAATCGTGGTGGCAAGACCACGCAGTTCCAGCTTACCGTAGATAAATGGCTTGAACAGTTCCAGCGCCATTTTCTTCGGCAGGCCGCACTGATGCAGGCGCAGATATGGACCAACGGTGATAACGGAACGACCAGAGTAATCAACACGTTTACCCAGCAAGTTTTGCCGGAAACGTCCCTGCTTACCTTTGATCATGTCAGCCAGTGATTTCAGCGGGCGTTTGTTAGAACCGGTGATCGCACGGCCACGACGGCCATTATCCAGCAACGCATCCACCGCTTCCTGCAACATACGTTTTTCGTTACGTACGATGATATCCGGCGCAGCCAGATCAAGCAGGCGTTTCAGTCGGTTGTTACGGTTGATCACCCGGCGGTAAAGATCATTAAGATCAGACGTCGCGAAACGCCCCCCATCCAATGGTACCAACGGACGGAGATCCGGCGGCAACACAGGCAGTACGGTGAGAATCATCCACTCCGGCTTGTTGCCGGACTGCACAAATGCTTCAAGCAATTTGATCCGCTTGGTCAGCTTTTTGCGTTTGGTTTCAGAGTTGGTCTCATTGAGATCTTCGCGCAATTGTTCACACTCTTGCTCAAGATCCATGTTTCTCAATAAGGCCTGGATCGCTTCCGCACCCATTTTCGCATCGAATTCATCACCAAACTCTTCCAGCGCATCAAGATACTGTTCTTCCGTCAGGATCTGGCGCTTCTCAAGGTTGGTCATGCCGCCTTCAACCACGACATAGGATTCGAAATACAGCACGCGTTCAATGTCACGCAATGGCATATCCAACAGTAAACCAATGCGCGATGGCAGCGATTTCAGGAACCAAATATGCGCAGTTGGCGAAGCCAGCTCGATATGGCCCATGCGTTCACGGCGGACTTTGGTCTGTGTTACTTCAACGCCACACTTCTCACAGATCACACCGCGATGTTTCAGACGTTTGTACTTACCACACAAGCACTCATAGTCTTTAACCGGCCCGAAAATACGCGCACAGAACAGACCATCACGCTCAGGTTTAAACGTCCGGTAATTAATGGTTTCCGGTTTTTTCACTTCACCAAAAGACCAGGAACGGATCATGTCTGGCGAGGCCAGAGCAATTTTGATCGCATCAAACTCTTCGGTTTTAGTTTGCGCTTTCAGAAACTTTAGTAAGTCTTTCACGGATTAGCTCCCGTCGGAGTGAGACTTCTCAAAGCATCCGGTGTGACCCGGATGCCCTGTAACCAGTACAAATTCGAGTGCTTACTCGTCTTCCAGCTCGATATTAATCGCCAGAGATCGGATCTCTTTCAACAGTACGTTGAAGGATTCCGGCATGCCAGGTTCCATCTGATGATTACCGTCCACAATGTTTTTATACATTTTGGTACGGCCGTTCACGTCATCAGATTTAACCGTGAGCATTTCCTGCAGAGTATAAGCGGCACCGTAAGCTTCCAGCGCCCACACTTCCATCTCACCGAAGCGCTGACCACCGAACTGCGCCTTACCACCCAGCGGCTGCTGAGTAACGAGGCTATAAGAGCCGGTAGAACGTGCATGCATTTTGTCATCCACCAGGTGGTTCAATTTCAGCATGTACATATAGCCAACGGTGACCGGACGCTCGAACTGCTCGCCAGTGCGGCCATCAAACAACGTAATCTGACCCGAGGTAGGCAAATCACCGAGCTTCAATAGCTCTTTGATTTCACTCTCTTTAGCACCGTCGAACACCGGTGTAGCGATCGGCATGCCTTTTTTCAGATTTTCGGCAAGACGCAGTACTTCGTCATCGGTGAACGTGTTGAGATCGACTTTCTGACGAACATCCACACCGAGGTCATACGCACGCTGAATAAAGTCACGCAGCTTCGCCACGTCTTCCTGTTTTTTCAGCATCGCGTTGATCTTCTCACCGATGCCTTTTGCCGCCATACCCAGATGGGTTTCCAGGATCTGGCCGATGTTCATACGCGATGGTACGCCCAGCGGGTTCAGTACGATATCAACCGGGGTGCCATCCACATCGTAAGGCATATCTTCGATCGGATTGATCTTGGAAATAACCCCTTTGTTACCATGGCGACCGGCCATTTTATCACCCGGCTGAATCTGGCGTTTGACAGCCAGATACACTTTAACGATTTTCAGCACACCAGGCGCTAAGTCGTCACCCTGAGTGATTTTGCGGCGTTTTGCTTCGAGTTTTTTATCAAACTCATGCTTCAGCTCGTCGTACTGCTCTGCCAGTTGTTCCAGCTGGTTTTGCTTATCTTCGTCAGTCAGGCCAAGTTCCAGCCAACGTTCACGCGACAATTTACCGAGTTTTTCCGCTTCTACGCCGCCAGAAACCAGTACGGCATGAATGCGAGTGAACAAGCCAGCTTCAAAGATCTGCAGTTCTTCAGTCAGGTCCTTTTTCGCCTGCTTCAACTGCATTTCTTCGATTTCCAGCGCGCGTTTATCTTTTTCCACGCCATCACGGGTGAAGACCTGGACATCGATAATCGTACCCGATACACCGTTCGGAACACGCAGTGAAGAATCCTTCACATCAGAGGCTTTTTCACCAAAGATAGCCCGCAACAATTTCTCTTCCGGCGTTAGCTGAGTTTCACCTTTCGGCGTCACTTTACCCACCAGAATATCGCCACCGGTTACTTCTGCACCAATGTAAACGATGCCGGACTCATCCAGTTTAGATAACGCCGCTTCACCCACATTCGGGATATCTGCGGTGATCTCTTCGGGTCCCAACTTGGTATCGCGGGATACGCAAGCCAGTTCCTGAATATGAATGGTGGTAAAGCGATCTTCCTGTACCACACGCTCAGAAACAAGAATCGAGTCTTCGAAGTTGTAGCCGTTCCACGGCATGAATGCCACGCGCATGTTCTGGCCCAGAGCCAATTCGCCAAGGTCAGTCGATGGGCCATCAGCCAGCACATCACCACGTTCAATCGGCTCGCCCAGAGAGACACACGGCATCTGATTGATACAGGTATTCTGGTTAGAACGGGTATATTTGGTCAGGTTGTAAATATCAATGCCGGCTTCGCCTGAGTACATCTCATCTTCGTTGACTTTGATAACGATACGAGACGCATCCACGTACTGCACAGTACCACCACGTTTCGCCACGGCGGTAACACCGGAGTCAACTGCTACGGCACGTTCCATACCGGTGCCAACCAACGGTTTATCAGCGCGCAGCGTTGGAACCGCCTGACGTTGCATGTTTGCACCCATCAATGCACGGTTGGCGTCATCGTGTTCCAGGAACGGGATCAATGATGCACCGACAGAAACCACCTGTTGGGTGGAAACGTCCATATAATCAACCTGATCACGGGTAAACAAGCTGGATTCACCCTTGTTACGACAGGTTACCAGTTCATCAATGATGTGACCTTCATCATCAAGATTGGTATTGGCCTGTGCAATAACGTAATTACCTTCTTCAATCGCTGAAAGGTAATGAATCTCGTCAGTTACGATATCATCATGCACCCGACGATACGGGGTTTCCAGAAAACCATATTCGTTGGTCTGAGCATAGACAGACAACGAGTTGATCAGACCAATGTTTGGACCTTCCGGCGTCTCAATTGGACACACGCGACCATAGTGAGTCGGATGAACGTCGCGAACTTCAAAACCAGCACGTTCGCGGGTTAAACCACCCGGGCCCAATGCGGAGATACGGCGTTTGTGCGTAATCTCGGACAATGGGTTGTTTTGGTCCATAAACTGAGACAACTGACTGGAACCAAAGAACTCTTTCACTGCTGCGGAAATTGGCTTGGCGTTGATCATATCTTGCGGCATCAGGGTATCCAGATCGCCCAAAGAAAGGCGTTCTTTCACCGCACGTTCAACACGCACAAGGCCAACACGGAACTGATTCTCCGCCATTTCACCCACAGAACGGATACGACGGTTGCCAAGGTGGTCAATATCATCCACTTCACCCTTGCCGTTACGGATATCAATGAGCTTCTTCATCACATCAATGATGTCGTTTTTACTCAGGATCCCGGAACCTTCAATCTCATCGCGTAACAGTGAACGGTTGAACTTCATGCGGCCAACCGCAGAAAGATCATAACGGTCTTCAGAGAAGAATAAATTTTCAAACAGATTTTCAGCGGCTTCACGCGTTGGCGGTTCGCCAGGACGCATCATGCGGTAGATTTCAACCAATGCGCTCAGGCGATCATTAGTCGGATCGACACGCAATGTTTCTGAAATATAAGGACCATGATCCAGATCGTTGGTAAACAGCGTTTCAATACGCTTATGTCCTGCCTGGCTCAATTTAGCCAACAGATCCAGCGACAGCTCCATATTGGCGGTCACTATCAACTCGCCAGTGTTCTCGTCAATGTAGTCTCTGGCCACGACTTTGCCGATGATGTATTCCACCGGTACTTCAATGTGCCCAATACTGTCTTTTTCAAGCTGACGAATGTGGCGCGCCGTAATGCGACGACCTTTTTCGACATAAACCGTGCCATTTGCTTCTATGTCAAAGGAAGCGGTTTCACCACGCAGACGTTCGGGTACCAGTTCCATCTGTAGTTTGTTGTCACGAATTTCATAGACAATTTTTTCAAAGAACAGATCAAGAATTTGCTCCGAAGTGTAATTCTGCGCACGTAAAATGATCGTGGCAGGCAACTTACGGCGACGGTCAATACGCACAAATAAATTGTCTTTCGGGTCAAATTCGAAGTCCAGCCATGAACCGCGGTAAGGAATAATACGTGCGTTATACAGCACTTTCCCCGAAGAGTGGGTTTTACCCTTATCGCTGTCAAAAAAGACGCCAGGACTACGATGCAGCTGAGAAACAATAACCCGTTCAGTACCGTTGATAACAAAGGTACCGTTATCTGTCATGAGCGGAATTTCGCCCATGTAAACTTCTTGTTCTTTAATGTCTTTGACTGTGCCTTCTGGCGCTTCGCGTTCATAGATAACCAAACGCAGCTTCACACGTAGCGGTGCGGAATAGGTCACGCCACGAATCTGACACTCTTTGACGTCAAAAACAGGTTCGCCTAAGCGGTAGCTGACATATTGAAGCTCAGAATTTCCGCTATAGCTCTGGATTGGGAATACAGAACGGAATGCTGCTTCCAGCCCGTACTGACCTTCCGGATCTTGCTCGATAAATTTCTGAAACGAGTCAAGCTGGATAGAAAGGAGATAAGGAATGTCCAAAACCTGTGGACGTTTACCAAAATCCTTACGAATGCGTTTTTTCTCGGTATAGGAGTAAACCATAGGGTTCCTCAGCTCGCTGACAAGTCGACCCACGCTGTCCGTCCTGAAGGACAGTTCATGCAACACTATTTCTTTTCCGGAAAGAACAAAGCACTTCCCGCAATACGTCTTTCTATCACTCTTAAATCATTTCATTGTTCTTGCATGGGCAGGGAACCCTGCAGGGAGACAGTATATTAAGTCGTCGATAGAAAAAAATATTGTAGGCCATCAATGGACAAACAGTGTGAAACTCCATCAAAGCCCTTTAGCACAAAAAGGCTGGTGACCCAAAAGTCACCAGCCATCAGCCTGATAATTCAAGCTGCAACCTGGAGGGTTGGCTTATTTAACTTCAACTTCAGCGCCAGCTTCTTCCAGTGATTTTTTCAACGATGCTGCATCATCTTTATTGATGCCTTCTTTCAGTACAGCCGGTGCTGATTCAACCAGATCTTTGGCTTCTTTCAGACCAAGACCTGTTGCGCTACGCACGGCTTTGATGACGGCAACTTTGTTCGCACCAATCGCTTTCAGAACGACGTCGAACTCAGTTTTTTCTTCAACAGCTTCAGCCGCCGGACCCGCAGCGACAGCAACAGCTGCTGCTGCAGAAACGCCGAATTTTTCTTCCATAGCGGAAACCAGCTCTACAACGTCCATAACAGACATAGCGGCTACTGCTTCCAGAATTTGATCTTTAGTGATAGACATGAAATTGTTCCTAAGAATCAGAAATAGTATATACGTTAGCAACGTGCACTAAAAAAGCCTGCGATTACGCTGCTTCTTTTGCATCACGTACAGCAGCCAGAGTGCGAACCAGTTTGCCTGCAGCGGCTTCTTTCATGGTCGACATCAGACGTGCCAATGCTTCTTCGTAAGTTGGCAGCGTTGCCAGACGGTCAATTTGCGCCGCCGGGATAAGCTCACCTTCAAAGGCCGCAGCTTTGACCTCAAATTTTGCATTCGCTTTCGCGAACTCTTTAAACAAACGGGCAGCGGCGCCCGGGTGTTCCATAGAGTATGCAATCAGGGTCGGACCAACAAACGTGTCTTTAAGGCACTCGAAAGCAGTACCTTCAACAGCACGACGCAACAACGTATTACGAACAACACGCATGTAAACGCCAGCTTCACGACCTGCTTTACGCAGTTCAGTCATTTTACCTAC
>JAATFO010000020.1 GCA_015655145.1 Enterobacterales bacterium
ACCTTGATATCCAAAGTGACGGATGCCGTTAAAGTGATCTGTCCCTGAAATTATTCCCACCTAATTATGCCGCCATTTCATAGTCAACCTCATTATTATAATTCGTCTATAATTCACCCATGTTCCTCGTTAGTTCGGTAACGCTGGAAAGCAGAAGGCCCCGATCGTTGCAAGCGATACGGGGCCTTCTGCTTTATGACATAAAAAAAGCCTCAGCGGAGGCTAAGTCTTATCTGTTTTGGTACTCGGTTCCCACCCGAATGGGCTTGATTAGTGGGCCAGACTTCGAAGCTTTTCCGATACTGCTTGCAGGTCATGAAGCCCCTGCGCAGCCTCAACGACATAATCAGCAAAGCCATCAACCGGCGTTATCGGCGATTCATTCATATCCAGAAAAACTATTGCCGATGCTACAGCGGTGCGCTTATTGGCGTCGTTGAAGCCATGCCCGCGTGCTATCGATAGCAGCAATGCGGCGGCCAGAACAAACACATCAGTCTCGCTCTCGTAAACGTGAAGATTCTCTACGCGGGCCATCATCCCTTCCACCAGGCCAATATCTCTGAACCCCGGTAAACCACCATATGCCTCTACCTGGCTGTCGTGGATATCGATAACCTGCCTGACAGTTAAAAAGAAAATCATTTATCGGCCAGATCCCTGAACAGGGCCTGATTTTTCGGCTGGCTCATCACCTTAGCAAGGGACGACTCAAACTTAGCCTGTTGCAAGGCTGCAAACTGCTCAGCGCTTATCACAACAACATCAGGAGCCATGCGCCGGGTAATGGTAACGGGCTGGTCTACAGCTTTGTTGAGAACCTCAGCGAACTGGGCGCGAGCATCTGAGTAGGTTAACGTGATCATCTGAACACTCCGGGGATAATAAAAATACAACTTAATTGTACAACTCAATTGTTGCCCCGTCAATTTTGATGTCGCCCCGACACCTGAATGGGCTGGATAGCAAAAAAGACGCGGTCATTGAATTCTATTATGGTTTCAGCTCATCAAGCCTTTGTTGAATGACGTTCCTGGCCTGATTGCTTGTGTCT
Organism: Enterobacterales bacterium; assembly: GCA_015655145.1. Classification (GTDB taxonomy): domain Bacteria; phylum Pseudomonadota; class Gammaproteobacteria; order Enterobacterales; family Enterobacteriaceae; genus JAATFO01. Next base: position 1,055 of record JAATFO010000020.1, read on the forward strand.
GGCATTTGCTGCATCTGCCCCATAGCCATTTGAGTTTCTACCCACATATCAGCCCAAACTTTTACATCATTGTTAAGCTGTGAAATGGTAAATCTGACCCTGGATACTGGTGGCGTGGAATATGCGTTTCCTATCAACGCCTGGGTAAGAACAGCATTACCACCCTCTTGTTGCTTGCCACATATTACTGAACTGCTGTCTGCGTTAAAAAACATTAACCCCTTATTATTACGATAATTAACAAGAGCATCTTTTACTTTTTCCTTAGTTGTGCTCTGATAAATACCCTCAGGCTTTCCTGATGCGGTATCCTTTAACAGTGATGGTTGATTAGCACAACCATTCAATATCAGCATTAAAAATAGTGCTGATATTTTTCTCATTTTTAATCCCTTTCCTATGATAGTAACAAGTTGCAACAGACTAGCAGAGGGTGACGATGAGGCAATGTGAGAGCTGTCGATGTAAACAGAAAAAAATAAGCCCTGAATCACAATTCATATCACGTTGTTATAATTAAAGAATTATAATTGGCTGGCAGGTTAGGCACCTCAACGGCCATCATTGATGGCCGTTCTGTTTGAACCTGGTGAAACCAGTTTTTCCAGCCTCTGTCGGAATACTATTCCGCAGACCATAAATGTCGCTCGTTAAACCATAACCGGGCAGCACTGTGGATAAAAATCTAACCATGCTGATGAGTGAAACCGTTTTATTCAGGTTATTTTTGTTGCCGCGCCGCACGCCGATGTCGCCAGACCTCAAGCACGCCGGGCAGGATCGACAACAGGATAATCATCACGATCAGCAACTTCAGATTCTCCTGTACCACAGGGAGATCACCGAATAAATAGCCGGCCATGGAGAACAACACAACCCACAGCACTGCCCCGGTCACGTTATATAAGGCAAAGTGACGATAACTCATGTGGCTCATCCCGGCGACAAAAGGCGCAAAGGTTCGCACAATGGGGACGAACCGCGCCAGAATAATCGTTTTCCCACCATGGCGCTGATAAAATAGATGTGTTTTATCAAGGTAGCTACGGCGAAAAATTTTTGAATCCGGATTACTGAAGAGCTTTTCGCCAAACAGGCGACCGATGGTGTAATTCACCGCATCACCGAGTATCGCAGCCAGTACCAGCAATGCCATCATCAGCGACACATTAAGGTCATTACTCGGTAACGCCGCCAATGCGCCAGCCACAAATAACAGTGAATCACCAGGCAAAAATGGCGTTACCACCAATCCGGTTTCGCAAAATAAAATAATAAATAAAATGGCGTAAACCCAGATACCATACTGCGCCACCAGTTCGGCCATATGAACGTCGATGTGCAGGATAAAATCGACGACAAGACGGATGAAATCCATAGCACTCCCTTACAACTGTACACCTTTCGGCTTAACATTAATCTTCGAGGAAAAGCGGCCCCATCGGCACGTGTGGTAAAGCAACTTGCTCAGGGTAATCCACGCAGACCAGATACAATCCTGCCGCTTTGGCCGTTGCCGCCGCCAATGTGCGATCTTTTGCCGCCAGTAACGTCGCCATCCAGTCTTCGGGTTGGTTACCACAGCCGATCTCCACCAGACTCCCGACGATATTACGCACCATGTGGTGCACAAACGCGTTGGCCTTGATGTCCACCACCACATAAGCCCCATGGCGACTCACCTTCAGATGCAGCATGTTGCGCCACGGCGAGCGCGACTGACACTGCACCGCACGAAACGAGGTGAAGTCATTTTCGCCCAACAGACACTGGCCTGCCCGCTGCATTTTTTCGGCATCCAGCGGCAGATGCACCTGTGTGACGCCCTGATGCAATACCGCCGGACGGAAGCGGTGATTATAGATCACATAGCGATATCGGCGCGCAGTAGCGCTGAAACGCGCGTGAAAATCATTCGGCACCGTTTTCACCCAACGGATCGCAATATCATCCGGCAAATTCGCATTCACGCCTAGCGTCCAGGCAGATGCTTTGCGCAATGCGGTGGTATCAAAATGCACCACTTGCCCGGTGGCATGTACTCCGGCATCGGTACGCCCGGCACAAAAAACGGTTACTTCATGGTTGGCTACCGTCGATAACGCCTGTTCCAGGCTCGCTTGCACACTACCAACTTCCTGTTGCCGCTGCCAGCCGGCGTAATGGCTGCCATCATATTCAACGCCCAATGCCAGGCGGATCAGAGCTGCTTCGCTCATCAGTACAGGTACTCCTGCGTCAGTAACTCTGCGGTTTTGAGCGCCATCAGGGCCCCCCCGAAACGAATATTATCCGCAACCGACCAGAACTGTAACAGTTCCGGGATACCGTAATCATTACGCAAGCAGCCAATGCTCAGGTGTACCTGACCGGAGGCATCCCCAACCTGCGTAGGATAATCATCCTCTTCCGATAGCTCGATATCCGGCGCGCGCTGCAACACGTCACGGGCTTCTTCTGCCGCAAGCGGGCGCAAACTTTCCAACTGGACCACCTGCGCATTACCATAAAATACCGGTGTTTGCACACAGCTAACAGCGATGGGCAAACCGTTATCTTGCATCACTTTTCGCACCTGGTCGACAAGGCGACGTTCGCTCTCTACGCTGCCCGTCGCATCCGACAGTAAAGGCAGCAGATTGAATGCCAGTTGGCGACCGAAATAGTAGTCTTCCGCCGGCAGCCCGCTCAGTAAACGTGCACTTTCCCCCGCCAGTGAATCCACTGCCGCTTTCCCCTGAGCCGAGGCTGAAAGTAAATTTGTCACATGCAGGCTGCGGATATCCGCCTGTTCCGCCAGCGGTTTAATCGCACATAACAGCTGACTGGTCAGGCTATCCGCCACACTAATGATATTGCGGTTACGATAATCCGCCAGCACCTGTGGGTTGACATCCGGCACCACCAGCGGCACATCCGGTTCCAGAGCGAAAAGATCACTGCTGTCAATGACCAGACAACCGGCGCTGGCCGCTTCATCAGCATAACGTGCAGACGCGGCGCGTCCCGCGACAAAAAACGCCAGTTGCGCCTGCGACCAGTCAAAACCACTGGCATCCTGCACATACAGTGATTTACCTGCAAAACGAATGCTTTCACCTGCACTGCGTTCACTGGCCAGTAGCGTCAACTCCCCCACCGGGAACTGTCGTTCCACCAGCAATTCCAGCAAAGCATTCCCTACTGCGCCCGTGGCCCCTAATACCGCAATATTCCAGCCGTCAGACATGTTAATTCACTCCAGACAATGACATAAAAACAGAAGGCGGTGATATTCACCGCCCGTTGATTCAAACTTTTCCCGTCGCATTGAAAAACGGCGTCATGCTTTTTGCCTTGTTGGCATTATATGGCTTAACAGTCAGGCTGATAAACCGCCGTAAACCCCAGATTGCATAGCATTTCTGCGGCGGCAGCATCATCACAGCGCACCTGCAACGAGGACCATTCCCGACGTTCCGAATACTGTTTACGCAAACGATCAAATGCGCCAGGTTGTGCGGCGACCTGGCGTAACAGCGCATCATCGCGGCGCACATCATACACCAGATGCACTAAACGTTTTAGCGTCGGCTGATCGAGCGGACCATGCAGAACAACACCGCCCAGCACCGGAGGGGGCAACAAGGTATCCAGCGTCACTTGCTGTGGCTGGCCAAGAAACCGCGTCCAGGCTTCAAACACTTGCGTGGTGCCACGCGCCTTGCCTTCCAGCGTATAACCCGCAATATGGGCCGTCGCGATATCCACCCGGGCCAGCAAAGCCAGCGACAGATCCGGCTCCGGCTCCCAGACATCCAGCACCACGCTGAGATCATCACGTTGCGACAACACGCGCAATAACGCGGCATTGTCCACCACCGGGCCACGGCAAGCATTAATCAAAATGCTGTTCGTTTTCAGCGCGCCCAGTAAAGCGTCATCGACCAGATGCGATGTTTTATACGCGCCGGTGTTAAACAACGGTGTATGAAACGTCAACACGTCAGCTTGCGCGACCAGTGTTGCCAGCGAATGGAATTCGCCTGCCCCGCCATGATCGGCGCGCGGTGGATCGCACAATAAGGTGCGCACGCCCCATGCTTCCAGTCGTTGTTGCAGGCGCCGTCCAACATGTCCCACGCCCACAATTCCCACGGTACGATCGGTCAGGCGGAAATCGTCGCGTTCCGCCAGTAATAGTAGCGCCGAAAAGACATATTCCACCACCGCAATAGCATTGCATCCCGCCGCCGCCGAGAACGCAATGCCGCTTCGAGCGAGTAAATCTTCGTCAATATGATCAGTGCCTGCCGTTGCAGTCCCGACAAATTTGACCGTAGTTCCCTTCAGTAACGCCTCATTCACCGTGGTCACTGAACGGACCATCAGGCTATCCGCATGGTGCAGCGCCGCCTGGGGTATCTGTCGCCCGGGGACCATCACCACCTCACCCGTCCGACTGAACAGTTCGCGGGCATACGGCATATTTTCATCTACAAGGATTTTCACCCATCGTTTCCTGCATTAACACCGTGAAGGTAAACAGTGTGGCATAAACCGACACGCCATTACAGGCCTGCGCACCGTGGTGACGTCATCAACTGAATCGGCACCAACTGCGTAAACCGGTGTTAATTTTCTTCAGCCTCGCGCAGACTATGCATCGGGTGCGATGGCAGAATAAATATCGCTGGAAGCGGGCCTCGCCTCTACCGATCAGCGAACGGGATTGTTATCATAACTGATTATCCGCTTGTTCCGGCGCGCCCCGGATGTTGACCCGTTTTAAAGGATTTCGCCATGCAACCTTTTAGTGCCCCCGGTGCGCCCGCGGGCGATCCTGCAACGATGGCAACACCGCCGGATCCCCCGACAACAGCCGATGCAGGCGACCAACCACTTTCCCCTGTGCAACGCACCGCACTGGAACGGCTGATTGTGCGTATCCAGGCGATCAGTTCGCTGAAAACGGTGGAACTCTGGGCTGGGTTGCGTCATGAAGTGGGTGTCAAAAACGATGGCAAACTCTTATCGCGTCACTTTCCCGCAGCTGAACAGTTTCTTCAAACCCGGCTGATACAGGTACAACATACCCATGCTACACGCCAGTTGATGCAGCAACTGACTGACCTGTTGCCTCAGGGTAACAATCGTCAGGCGGTGAGTGATTTCATTCGCCAGCAATTTGGCCATACGGTACTCAGTTCGCTGTCGCAACATCAATTGCATCAGGTGTTGACCATGTTGCAAAACGGCCAACTGGCGATCCCGCAGCCGCAGCAAAACCGGATTACCGATCGCACCTTGTTGCCAGCGGAACACCAAACGCTAAACCAACAGATCGCCCGACTGGCCGCGGCAACCGGCGAACAACCCGTGAAGCTCTGGGCTTCGGTGTGGAAGCTGGTGAACCTGAAAAGCGGTGATCCAATCCCCTCGCGCTTTTTTCCTTTGTTGACACAATATTTGCAAGTCCGCCAGACACTCAGCCAACAAAGCGCCCCAACGTTGCAGATGCTGGCTGCCTCACTGAAACAACCGCCGGATAGCGATGAACAGCAACTACTGGAAAACTACAACATCCAGCGTTTCCAGGCGGGAGCGCAAACGGTACTGACCGCAGCTCAGGCGCAAGATCTGTTAAATCTGCTGTTTGCGCGCCGCGCCGAGCGTAACCAGCCACAGGAGACACCTCAAGCGAGCGATGAAAGTCATGCCAGCCTGAGGGGTTATACCCGGACCAGATACGCAATTTTAATGGCTATCGCACTGCTGTTGCTGGCCGGGTTGTTACTCGGGTGGCTCTGGCGTTAATCCCTTTTTTGCCGGTATTCTTCGCACAAAAAACATCGTGTACAGTAATATCGTGAAGAATTTCGCTGTACATGACGGCAAGAACTAATAGCCGGAGAACCGGGCCCGAATGGAACTGTCTGTTACACACCAGACAGGCGGGAATGATGGCGGGCAAAGCTGAACGTCACCAAAATACCCATGGCGGCGCAAATCGTGCCGGCATAAAACACTGCGCCATACCCCATTGACGTCGCCAGCATGCCAGTCAACGGTCCACTGGCGCCATAGGCAACATCCTGAAAGGCGGAAAAACCACCGAGGGCAGTACCTCGCACTTGCGGCGCCACGCGTTTGATCACCTCCACCCCCAGAGCGGGAAAAACCAGCGAGCATCCGCTGCCGGTTAACGCTGCACCGACCAGCGCCACCCAGCCATTGGTGGCGCTTCCCAGCACCAGCAAGCCACAGGCTTCAATCATCAGTGACACCAGCGCCACCTTTATGCCGCCAAAGCGATCCGGCATCCAGCCAAAGAAAATACGCATCAGCACGAACGCACAGCCGAATGCGGTCAAAGCAAATCCGGCATTTCCCCAATGTTCAGCGGTAAAATACAATGAGGTAAAGGTACCAATCACCGCAAATCCAGTCCCCTGTAATGCTAAGGCAAAACCAGGGTGCAAGATCTGCCCCACAACCTGCCACAGGGAGGGACGTTCGCCGCCCAGTGTTGGCACCGCATGAACCCAAAAGTTGAACAATAAGGCAAAAAGCGGCAACAGAAGCGCAGCAATACCCGGGCCGATGAATCCCCAGTGGCTATAGAGTAACAGCCCCAGCGGCGCGCCCACAGCCAACGCGCCATAAATAGCCATACCGTTCCATGACATCACCAGGCCCGAACGTTTATGCCCAACCAGCCCCATCCCCCAGGTAAGATTACCGGTTAGCAACAGGCTCTCACCAAAGCCAAGCATCAGGCGACCCAACGCCAGCAAGGCAAATTTCCCCATGACAGGCAACGGCAGTAGTGCCGCCACCAAATAGGCGACACCCACCAGCGCAATCGCCAACATCCCGTGTTGTGTGGTTAATTTCGCGCCGTGTTGATCAGCTCGCCGTCCGGCAAATGCACGGGTTAACAGGGTGGCAAAAAACTGGATCCCGACCGCCACGCCGACCATGACATTGTTCAGACCCAGTTCCTGATGCACAAACAACGGAATAACCGGCAATGCCAGTCCCGCCGTGAGATAAGTTAGAAAAACAGCAAAGGACGTACTCGCCACCCGGGCAGTACTCTGTGATGGGGATTCTATAGTTGTACTGGACATCCGTCACGCATCTCCTTTTATTACGCACGCACGTGGCCGCGCGCCAGTAAGTCCAGCCAGGGAGTGGCGGAGATACATGGGTTAACGTGAATGCTTACGTAACATCATGACCATGATATGGAATAAAATTTTTAACATTCCCGATGTTGGCAATTTTTCTTCTATTTGTCAAAGTGGAGGTAAAAAATCCCCTGTTATTGTTTAATTACGTTATAAAATTTCATCTTACTGATGAAGTCGGGTGCGTGATGTAAGGCAAAAATGAGAGAAAACTCGCATTATGCTAAATAATTTCCTCACCAGTGAGGTTGTCATTGCCAATACACCATAAAAATGTCCGATGAAATGACCAAATTGAAACAAAAATGTTAATTTAATGTACATTTTCAATAAAAAATAACACAAAAAACGCGTAAAATTACCAAATAAATTAAAATTTAACAAAAATTTAACCATAAAAACTCATTTATTTTACCTTTTTGGGCATGCATCACATTTTTATCCCTTGCCAGCATTTTTTCTTTATTACCATTGTTATGTTGGTGTGGTGGTAAAACACGGCCACCCAAACTGACGTTTGCCCAATGCCGAACACCATAACAATATGCCCTACGCCAAAGGTACTGCTATGAAATTTAACCTCGCATTACTCAATGCATGTGTGGTTTCTGCGTGCATGCTGCTCTCAACCCCTTCCTTCTCAGCGGAAAAACATGATATCGCCCTCGTCGTCAAAGTGACCGGTATTCCGTGGTTTACCCGCATGGAAGTGGGCGTGAAAGAGGCGGCGCAAAAACTGGATGTGAATGCTTATCAGGTAGGCGCGTCAACCCCCGATCCCGCTCAACAGGTCAAAGTGATTGAAGATTTAATCGCCAAGAAAGTCGACGCGATTATTGTGGTGCCAAACGACGCCAAAGTACTGGAACCTGTGCTTAAAAAAGCACGTGATCAAGGCATTGTGGTGTTAAGCCATGAATCACCCGATCAGCACATCGCACAGTGGGATGTGGAAACCATCGACAGTCAAAAATATGCCGAAAAAAATATGGATGAGCTGGCCGAAGCGATGGGAAAACAAGGCGGCTATGCCATTTATGTGGGTTCACTGACTGTGCCATTGCATAACGCCTGGGCCGACGCCGCAATCAAATATCAGAAAGAGAAATACCCACAAATGCACGAAGTGACTCCGCGTCTACCAGTGGCGGAGAGTATTGATAAATCGTACGCCACCACCCTGGATTTAATGCGGACATATCCTGACCTGAAAGGCATCATCGGCTTTGGTTCCCTTGGCCCAATTGGGGCAGGACAGGCGGTGAAAAGCAAACGGGCAAAAAATAAAATTGCTGTGATCGGTATCGCCATGCCCGCCCAGGCGGCACCGTATTTAATCAGCGGCGACATCAAAAAAGCGCTGCTGTGGGATCCAAAAGATGCCGGTTATGCACTGGTTAACCTCGCCGATCAGTTGCTGGATGGAAAAACTGTCGATAATAATTTCACTATCGAAGGCATGGGAAAAGCCAGTGTGGACAGCACAAACCATGTGATTCGTTTTAACCGTATTCTTGAAGTGACCAAAGATAACGCCAAATCGTTAGGTTTTTGATTTTACCGAGGTGGGCGATGCAACTGTCATCGCCCTTGCCGGCAGGGGCGAATAATCGTTGTGCCCCGGAGCCAATCCGTTTTCGCTGAGAGATGTTCACATGGCAATCTCCTCTCCCTTCATTTCCCTGGAAAATATCAGTAAACGCTTTCCAGGTGTTAAAGCACTGGACAATGTCTCACTCACGCTAAATAAAGGTGAAGTACACTGTCTGGCGGGCCAGAATGGTTGCGGGAAAAGTACCTTGATTAAGGTTATTTCGGGAGTCTGTCAGCCCGATAAAGGATCGAAAATTGCCATTGACGGTAAATTATTTCCCCATCTGACCCCCAGGCTTTCGTCTTATTACGGCGTACAGGTGATCTATCAGGATTTATCGCTGTTCCCTAATTTATCGGTAGCCGAAAACATCGCGGCTCACCACTTTTTACCCGGTAGCCATTTTTGGCTGCGGCGTAAAGCGATGCAGAAGCTGGCGCAAAAAACCATGGCCCGCATCGGTGTAACGCTGGATCCCAATCGCTACGTGGAAAAATTGTCGATTGCGGATCGTCAACTGGTCGCCATCTGCCGCGCGCTGGCGGCTGAAGCCACATTAGTGATCATGGATGAACCGACCGCCTCACTCACACGTATTGAAGTCAACGGCTTATTGCGCGTAGTGAATGAACTGAAAAACGCCGGGATTTGCGTGGTGTTTGTCAGTCATAAACTGGATGAAGTGATGGAAGTGGCGGATCGTATTAGCGTCATGCGTGATGGCAAGCTGGTAGGAACCTGGCCGGCCAGTGAACTCAACAGTGATGAACTGGCGTATCTGATGACCGGCCAGCGCTTTGCCTTTAATCATTTACCGCCGCGAGCCAACCCTGATGAAACGCCATTGCTGGAAGTGCGCAATATGTCGCGCAGCGGACAATATCACAATATTAATCTGACCTTACGCAAAGGTGAAATCACCGCTATTGTCGGCCTGCTCGGCGCCGGGCGCACCGAACTCTGCTTATCTTTATTCGGCATAACCCGGCCGGACAGCGGCGAGATACGGCTGGGCGGTCAGGTGGTCAAATTGCACAATAATCGCGATGCTATCCGCCACGGTATTGCCTATGTCTCTGAGGATCGGCAAACCCAGGGATTAATTATGGCGCAATCGATTTTTGACAACACACTGGTGGCGATTTTCCCGCAATTGCGCACCCGCTGGGGGCTGTTTAATCAGCGTAAAGCGCGTGATACCGTTGCCAGCTTGATCGAGGAACTGAACATTAAAGTGGCGAACAGCCAGTTGCCGGTACAAACCCTCTCCGGCGGCAACGCACAACGCATCGCTATCGCCAAATGGGTTGCCACCGCGCCCAAAGTGCTGATTCTTGATTCCCCCACCGTGGGCGTCGATATCGCCAACAAAGAGGGCATTTATCGTATTGCCCGCAACCTGGCGGAGAGCGGGATTGCGGTACTGATGATTTGCGATGAAATTCCGGAAGCCTATTACAACAGCCATCGCGTACTGGTTATGCGCAAGGGCGAGCTGGTTGCCAGCTTTGTGCCGCACCAGTCATCAGAAGAGCAGATTGCTGAGGTAGTCAATGAATAACACACTGCGTCATTTAATTGCGCATCATGCGTTCTGGCTCGGCGTGCTGGTGGTTGTACTGGCACTGGCACTCAGCATACGCACTGATGAATTTATGACCCTGGGGAACATGACAGACGTTGCGACCAGTTACGCCATTCTTGGCATTCTTGCCTGTGGGTTGTTTGTGGTACTGATCGCCGGCGGCATTGATATTTCATTCCCGGCAATGACGGCCATCGCCCAGTATGTGATGGCCAGCTATATGCTGTCTCATGGCGGTAATCTGATACTCTCTTTTGCCATCGCCATGGCCTGCGGCCTGGTGCTGGGGCTGTTCAATGGTTTTTTGGTTTATGTACTGCGAGTGCCCGCCATCATTATTACCATTGCGACATTAAACCTGTTCTACGGCCTGTTGGTATGGTTTACCAATGGTAAATGGCTGTACGGTTTCCCCGACTGGTTTATGAACGGCATCAACTGGTTTTCCTTTACCGCCGCCGATGGCTACGAATATGGCGTTACCCTCCCGCTGCTCTGCCTGTTAAGTGTGTTTGTCATCACCGGCTTGCTGATGCGTTATACCCGCATCGGACGGCAAATCTACGCCATGGGCGGCAACCGGGAATCCGCCTCGCGCCTTGGCATCAATCTGTTGACGCTTCACTTCTGTGTTTACGGCTACATGGGATTACTGGCGGGTATTGCCGCAGTGGTGCAGGCGCAAACCACGCAGTCTGTGGCGCCGAATTCCCTGGTGGGCTATGAGCTGACGGTGCTGGCTGCCGTGGTCCTTGGCGGCACCAGTATGACCGGAGGACGCGGGACGTTAATCGGCACGCTGCTTGGCGTCATGTTGCTGGCTTTTTTGCAAAATGGTCTGACATTGCTGGCCGTTTCCTCCTACTGGCACATGGTATTCAGCGGCGTGATCATTTTGATCAGTGTCAGCGCCACCGCCTGGAATGAAAAACGTAAACTGGCGAAGGGGTTATAACATGAGCACATTTACTCGCCTGTTACCGGGTGACCGCATTATCCGTCTGCAATTAGTGATGATTGTGGTGGTCGTGGTGCTATTTTCTTTCACCCTCGGCGGCCGTTTCTTTAGTCTTGCCAATCTCCAGTCCATCGCCACACAATTGCCGGTGTTGGGTATGCTGGCGTTGGGTATGGGACTCACCATGCTGACCGGGGGAATCAACCTGTCAATTATCGCGGGCGCCAATGCCTGTTCTCTATTGATGGCCGCGATTATCGTCGCGCATCCGGCGCAACCGCTGTTTTTGTTACTGGGACTTGTGGCGGGTTTACTGCTGGCTATCATTATTGGTGCACTGAATGGCGTATTGGTGGCGTTCATCGGCGTATCGCCGATTCTGGCGACACTGGGCACCATGACGCTAATTGGCGGACTGAATATTTTACTCTCCAACGGCGCGGTGATTTCTGACTTTCCGCCGCTGATTCAATTCCTCGGCAATGGGAATATCTTCAGTATTCCGGTAGCAATGTGGGTATTTTTACTGGTGGCGTTAGGGCTGTGGTTACTGCTGGAAAAAACCCCACTGGGCCGCAGCATCTATCTGATGGGTTCCAACGAACACGCTACGCGTTTTAGCGGCGTGAATACCTGCCGCGTACAAATTACCGTCTATATTTTGTCATCAATCATGAGTTGGGTTGGCGCACTGCTGATGATGGGCATGTTTAACTCGGCCAAAGCCGGTTATGGCGAGTCCTGGTTGTTGATCACAATCCTGGCTTCAGTACTGGGCGGCGTGAATCCTGATGGTGGATTTGGCCGTATTATCGGGCTGGTACTGGCGTTAATCGTGTTGCAGATGCTGGAGAGCGGCCTCAACCTGCTCGGTGTCAGTAGTTATCTGACCATGGCGTTGTGGGGCGCGGTACTGCTCTTGTTTATCGCATTACAAAATCGCAGATTTTGAATTTTCGAGGAAAAAGATATGGCGAGCTATTATATCGGCGTTGACGTCGGCACCGGCAGTGCACGCGCTGGTATCTTTGATATCCAGGGGCGAATGATGGGCCAGTCGAGTCGGGAAATTGCCATTTACCGACCACAGGCTGATTTTGTTGAACAGTCGTCAGATAATATCTGGCAGGCAGTTTGTCATGCAGTCCGCGATGCTATCAATCAAAGTAATATTAATCCGGTGCAGATTAAAGGACTGGGTTTTGATGCAACCTGCTCACTGGTGGTGTTGGATAAAGAAGGCAAACCGCTGACAGTCAGTCCTTCCGGACGGGCAGAGCAAAATATTATTGTCTGGATGGACCACCGCGCTATCGTGCAGGCTGAACGGATCAACGCCACCCGTCACCGGGTGCTGGATTATGTCGGCGGAATTATTTCCCCGGAAATGCAAACGCCAAAACTGCTGTGGCTGAAACAGCACATGCCTAATACCTGGCAGAATAGCGCTCATTTGTTTGATCTTCCGGATTTTCTGACCTGGCGCGCCACTCAGGATGAAACACGATCACTCTGTTCCACGGTGTGTAAGTGGACCTATATGGGCCATGAACAGCGCTGGGATGACAGCTACTTCAAACAGATCGGTCTTGAGGATTTACTGGAAAATAATACGGCCAAAATGGGCAGCGAAGTGAAAACCATGGGCGAGCCACTGGGACGAGGTCTGACCCAGCGCGCCGCCAGCGAGCTGGGGCTGTTGCCGGGCACGGCGGTTAGTGTGTCTATTATTGATGCCCACGCCGGCGCGCTTGGCACCCTGGGTGCCTCAGGTCCCTCGGGTGAACATGCTGATTTTAACCGCCGCATCGCGCTGATCGGCGGAACATCCACCGGCCATATGGCGATTACACCCGGTGCTCGCTTTATCAAAGGGGTCTGGGGACCTTACTATTCAGCCGTGTTACCTGATTTCTGGCTTAACGAAGGCGGGCAGTCCGCCACTGGCGCATTGATAGACCATATCATTCAATCGCATCCTTGTTATAACGCGCTGCTGGCGCAGGCCAAAAGCCATGGCAAGACCATCTATGAAGTGCTGAATGATATTTTACACAAGCTGGCGGGCGAACCCGAAAAGATCGCCTTCCTGACCCGTGATATTCATATGCTGCCCTACTTCCACGGTAACCGTTCACCGCGTGCTAACCCAAACTTAACCGGCATGCTGACCGGGTTGAAGCTTTCGCGTACCCCGGATGACATGGCATTGCATTATCTTGCCACCATTCAGTCCATTGCGTTGGGAACCCGGCATATCATTGAAACCATGAACCAAAGTGGTTATAGCATCGATACGATTATGGCCAGCGGCGGCGGCACCAAAAACCCGATTTTTGTGCAGGAACATGCGAACGCTACCGGGTGCGCAATGCTCCTGCCTGAAGAGAGTGAAGCCATGCTGCTGGGTGGTGCGATGATGGGCACCGTGGCGGCTGGTGCCTACGACAGTTTAGTTGAAGCCATGAGTGCCATGAGCCGTATCGGCAAAACAGTGACGCCGCAAACCAACGAAATAAAGCGTTATTATGATCGCAAATATCGGGTATTCCGCGAGATGTACCATGATGACCGTAAATATCACCAGATGATGCGGGAAAATCCCTGAGGCAACGTTTATTTCGCGTGGGGAAAAAGGGGCGTTCCACCCGTCAGCCGTTAACCCTTGTGGATTAACGGCTGACGTTAGTGCTGTTACTGGTACTTCCGCATGGTCAGCGTGGCGTTGGTGCCACCGAAGCCAAAGCTATTGGACATGACCGTCGTCAGCGGCATCGTGGTCGGTTGGGTGATAATGTTCATCCCCTCGCCCGCCACATCAAGGTGGTCAATATTGATGCTTGGGGCAACAAACCCGTGCTCCAGCATCAACAGGGTGTAAATCGCTTCCTGTACGCCCGCCGCACCTAAAGAGTGCCCCGTCATCGCTTTAGTGGCAGAAATAGCGGGGGTATGATTGCCAAACACTTCACGAATCGCCCCCAACTCTTTCACATCACCAACCGGGGTCGAGGTACCGTGGGTATTCAGGTAATCGATTGGCGTATCAACATCCTGCATCGCCATTCTCATACACCGCACCGCACCTTCACCCGAAGGCGCCACCATATCAGAACCATCAGAGGTTGCGCCGTAACCCACTATTTCAGCATAGATGTGCGCACCGCGCGCCAGGGCATGTTCCAGTTCTTCCACCACCACCATGCCACCGCCGCCAGCGATGACAAAACCATCACGGTCGGCATCATAAGTCCGTGAGGCTTTTTCCGGCGTGTCGTTATATTTGGTTGAGAGTGCGCCCATCGCATCGAACTCACAGGACAATTCCCAGCTTAGCTCTTCGCCGCCGCCGGCAAAAACGATATCCTGCTTGCCCAGTTGAATCTGCTCAACCGCATTACCAATACAGTGTGCTGACGTTGCGCAGGCAGAGCTTATCGAGTAGTTTACTCCGTGAATTTTAAATGGCGTTGCCAGACACGCTGACACCCCTGAAGCCATGGCTTTAGTCACCACATAGGGCCCCACGGCTTTCAGACCGCGCGGACTGCGCATGGCATCGGCACCAAACACCTGAAAACGAGGAGAACCGCCACCCGAACCGGCAATCAGACCCACGCGGGGATTGTTTTGATATTGTTCGACAGTCAGGCCTGAATCTTTGATCGCTTCGTTCATGGAAAGGTAAGCATAAATCGAGGCATCATTCATAAAGCGCACAATTTTGCGATCGATGAGCCCGGCGGTATCCAGTTTTACATTGCCCCAGATATGACTACGCATGCCGGCATCTTTCATCTCCTGAGAGAACGTAATACCAGAACGACCTTCACGCAGAGACGCCAGGACTTCTTCCTGGTTATTACCAATGCTGGAAACGATCCCCAGGCCAGTAATCACTGCACGTTTCATTAAAATACCTCTTTCACTTCAAATTTTTAATCCGACGAGCACTTTAGCTTACACTTGTACGCTCAACAAGTCCGATCAGCGTTTTCTCTTTGTAAATTTGCGTCATGTGACTCACATCGCTAAAATCACCGCACTGCCTGATTAATGAGCCATTCCTGTGAAGTCACCCCTGATTGAACACGCCAAACTTGCCTGGAACGATCAGGGTACACCTGTATCCCGAGAATTTGATGACGTTTATTTTTCCAACCAAAATGGTCTGGAGGAGACGCGCTACGTGTTTCTTGGCGGAAACAACTTACCGACCCGTTTCATCACTCATCCCCGCGCATTATTCATTGTTGCGGAAACGGGATTCGGCACCGGTCTCAACTTTCTTACACTGTGGCAGGCATTTGACCGCTTCCGCCAGGCAGAACCACAGGCCCCATTACAACGGCTGCATATGATCAGCTGTGAAAAGTTTCCCCTGAGCGCGGCTGATCTGGCCGCAACTCAGGCGTGCTGGCCGGAACTGGCGCCATGGGCGGCTAAATTGCAGGCACAATGGCCGCTGGCCTGGCCGGGCTGCCACCGCCTGTTACTGGATGATGGCCGTGTGACACTTGATCTGTGGCTGGGTGATATTAATCAGGTGATTGACGCCGTGGATGAATCACTGAATCATCAAATAGATGCCTGGTTTCTTGATGGTTTCGCCCCATCGAAGAACCCGGATATGTGGACGCCGTCGTTATTTGCCGCCATGGCCCGTCTGGCACGCTCCGGGGCGACATTCGCCACCTTTACTGCCGCCGGCTTTGTCCGCCGCGGCTTACAGACAGCCGGCTTCAGCGTCAACAAACGTCAAGGATTTGGCCATAAGCGCGAGATGCTAACCGGTGTGCTGCCCGAGGAGACAACCGAACACCCGACGCAGCCCTGGTATCACCGCCCTGCGGCACACTATAATGATGATTACGCACTGATTGGCGGCGGAGTAGCCAGCGCATTACTGGCTTTGGCGCTGCTGAGGCGGGGCAAAAAAGTGACGCTCTATTGTGCCGATGCCGCCGCCGCGCTTGGCGCCTCCGGTAATCGTCAGGGCGCGCTCTATCCGCTACTCAATGCCTGTGATGAGGCAATCCAGCAATTTTTCCCTCATGCTTTTACCTTTGCCCGTCGTCTGTACGATACGCTGCCGATAACGTTCGAACACGACTGGTGCGGCGTGACACAACTTGGCTGGAATGAAAAAAGCGCGGACAAGATCGCGCAAATGCTGGCGCTCGGTCTGCCGCATGCACTGGCACAGGCAGTCGACACAGCCCAGGCGGAAACACTGGCCAACGTAAAAACCGGCTGTGGCGGTATTCATTATCCGCCAGGCGGCTGGCTTTCCCCCGCAGAACTCACCACCAGCGCACTGGAGCTGGCTCAACAACGTGGACTGCGTATTCACTGGCTACACTGTCTCACTGCACTCAGGCGTAAAGACGATTACTGGCAGCTCTCCTTTTCTCAGGGCGAGGATGTATCGCACCCTAATGTGGTACTTGCCAATGGCTATGCCATTTGCAGCCTGCCGCAAAGCAAAAAACTGCCGGTGGATGCAGACAGCGGGCAAGTAAGCCATATACCGTCATGCCGTGAATTAAGCGCCCTGAAACAAGTCTTATGCTATGACGGTTACCTGACGCCGGTCAGCCCACAATTTGGCACGCACTGTATCGGTGCCAGCTATCACCGGGGCGATACCGCCGCCGTCTGGCGCGAGGCCGATCAACAAGAGAACCGCTCACGACTGATTCGTTGTCTGCCAGAATGCCACTGGACGGAAACGGTTGATGTGAGCAGCGGCGATGCGCGTTGCGGCGTCCGCTGCACCACCCGCGATCGGTTGCCGATCGTCGGCGCCCTGCCGGACTATGCGCAAACGCTGGCGCAGTATCAGGATTTGCCTGCGCAACGCGTACAGCAACAGACCATCGCCAGCGCGCCGGTTTGGCCTGATCTGTTTGTGTTGGGTGCGCTTGGTTCGCGCGGCTTATGTAGCGCGCCGCTGTCCGCAGAAATTCTGGCCGCACAGATGTGCCACGAGCCGATACCGTTGGACAGCACCACGCTAGCGGCTCTGAATCCGAATCGCTATTGGGTGAGAAAGTTACTGAAAGGAAGAAAGGTGCGGTGATATCAGCCGCGGGTTGCAACAGGCGGCAAGTATATCACCGGACAACACTATGCGGATTCACGGGCCTGCAAAAACAGCGTATCCCACATGCCAATCACCAGAGCCTGATCACGCGGCGATAACTCACCAGCAGCAATGGCTTTTTGCAGGCTTTTCTGCATCTGAATCTGTAATGCTTCCGGAGCCGGGTTATCTGACTGTTCAACCTCGGCTACCGCCAATGTAAGGTGACCGCGCAGGTAACCGCTGGCAAACAGTTCATCGTCACTGGCATGTTCAACCATGCCATCAATCAGGGCCAGAATACGCGTTTCAAATTCTGCGATCATGTCAATTCCTCTTATTACCGTTCCCCCTACGTTCAGCATAGTTCCTCTGGCCAGGGAAACTGCGCCGCCGTCAGCGGAGGCGTTGAGTAAAATGTGCGAAGCGCTTCAATAAACCGTAACGGTCGGGGCGGAATGCCATTTTCCAAATAATGCATAACCTGTGCACGCACCTTGCGCTGAAACGCAATGCGATCAGGCTCACAATCTCCGTTGAGATTGTCACAACTTACATTGAAGGGAAAGCCCGCCGCAACACAAAACAACCACTCCAGCGCCTGGGGTTTAATTTCAACCTGTTCAAACTGATTTTGTGTCCGGGCATCGCGCCCGTCCGGGCAATACCAGTAACCGAAATCCACCAATTTACGACGCTCAGTACCGGCAATGCACCAGTGCGAAATTTCATGCAGCGCACTGGCATAAAATCCATGGGCAAAAACCACGCGATGCCACGGCGACTGGTCATCTGCCGGCAGATAGACAGGTTCGTCATCGCCTTTAATCAGGCGGGTCTGGAAATCCTCGCTGAAGCAACGATCAAACAGAGTAATCAGGTCCTGATAGTGATGTGTAATACTCATAGCCTTGTTCTCAGGATAAAAAAACGCGCAATTGTCGCATTAAGCGCCTGCAGTTTCGAGCATTATTCATCGCAGAAGCACTTAAGCCGGCACGGGGTAGCGCGCGCAGCGCCGGGGAGCAGCATGTCACCCACTGGTGCAGGTGGGAAAACCGCATCAACAGCCCCTTCCCACGTCACCTTATCTGGCGCAATCATTGCCACCAGCACGCCAGCCATAGCACGATATCTGTGCCATAATTGTCGTACAATAGCGTGCAACTCATCACCATTGACACCATCACAACCATCGGACGGATCAGTTTCTGCCCACGATTCAACACCATATGAGCGCCAAGGCGGCCACCGCACACCGCCCCACATAACATGATGATACCCGTGCCCCATACCACATTGCCGCCTAAGATAAACAACAGCAACGCCCCCACATTCGAGGTAAAGTTCAGGACTTTGGCATGGGCAGTCGATTTTGCCAGGTTGTAGCCGCATAACGTCACAAATGCCAGTGCATAAAAGGAACCAGCACCCGGACCAAAAAAGCCATCATAAAATCCCACTCCGCCACCCGCCACCAGCGCGAAAGGCAAACCGTAAAGGCGGCGCGCGCGATCTTCGGCGCCAAGACGCGGCACCAGAAGAAAATACAGACCGATCCCCATCACCAACAGGGGTAATACCTGGCGCAGGAAATCAGCATGGATATGCTGAACTAACAAGGCACCCAACATCGCGCCGATCAATGTCATGCCGATATTCAGCCGCTGCTCACGCAGTTTCACCGCACCGCGGCGCACAAAATAAAGTCCGGCGGAAAAGGATCCCCCCATGGCCTGTACTTTACTGGTAGCCAGCGCCTGAGCAGGTGAAAAACCGGCCGCCAACAAAGCCGGTAACGTCAATAGTCCGCCCCCACCCGCGATAGAATCAATAAATGCCGCCAGCATAGCGATAAAAAACAGCAGTACCGTGGCTGACGGACTGACAAAAAACCAATCCATTGCGGTATCCTAAAGTATATGTTTATCCAGTAAGGCCTGGCAGGAAGACGGTAATGCTGGCGGCGTACGTTTAACCGGGGAACCGGTAGCCGGTTTTTTCGGTTCAAACCAACTCTGCAATTCTACGCCACAGCCGTCGCCCGCCGGGGGATCAAGCTGCGCCAGACACTCGGGACTGTCTGGCGGACAGCGTAAACGCACATGCATGTGTGCACGATGAGCAAACCAGGGACGCACTTTGCGCAACCAGTCTCGATCGCTCCCGGCAGTAGCGCAGAGTTGTTTTTTTATTGCTGGATTAACAAAGATACGAGTGACATCGCGGTCTTGCGCCGCCATTTTGATCAGCATGCCGATATCAGGTTGCCAGTGCTGCGCCACCACGTTACGCCCGTCTGCGGTGACCAGGTCCAGCGGCTGAGGTTTTAGCAACATTGACGCACTCCAGCGCGTTTTTGGCAATTGCAGCCAGATATCAACATCAAGCCCCGACTGATGGCTGGCATGACCATGACTAAAACGTCCCCCGGCCGCCATACCCATATCGCCCACCAGTACTTGTCCCAGACCACGGTTAGCGATCTGCATACTGAGACGTTGAATGAACTGGATCAGCTCAGGATGTCCATAGTAACGACGTTGATCCTGACGCATCACTTGATAGTTGGCCGCTTCAAGCGGCAGTGATTGCGCGCCTACAATGCAACCATTAGAAAACGTGCCTATCGACTGTGGTTTGCCCGCAATGGGATGGTGCAGGCTCTGCCATGGGGTTGCAGCCAGGGCAGCACTACTCAGCAGCAACACACTCAACACCCGCAGTATGTTTTTCATCCGTTTACCAGCGTGGCACCGTGGTTCTCACATCAGCACATTGTGCACGATGGCGCAGCATATGATCCATCAGCACAATGGCCATCATCGCTTCAGCAATTGGCACTGCGCGCAACCCAACGCAGGGATCATGCCGCCCCTTAGTGATCATCTCCACTTCATCGCCGGTACGCGTAATAGTTTTACCCGGCACAGTAATACTGGACGTCGGTTTCAGCGCCAGATGCGCAATCACCGTCTGTCCACTGCTGATGCCCCCGAGAACGCCCCCAGCATGATTGCTCTGGAAACCGGTGGCGCGAATCTCATCACGGTGCTGGCTACCGCGTTGATTAACAACACTGAAACCGTCGCCAATTTCTACCCCCTTCACCGCATTGATACTCATCAATGCATGGGCTAAATCAGCATCGAGGCGATCAAATACCGGCTCGCCCAGACCGGGAGGCACATTTTCCGCCATGACGGACACTTTCGCTCCGATGGAATCACCCTCTTTTTTCAGGCTACGCATCAGTTCATCCAGCGCAGTGAGTTGGGTGGGATCCGGGCAAAAAAAAGGATTCTGCTCCACCAGCGCCCAGTCTTGCAGTGCACAGACAATCTCACCCATTTGTGCCAGATAGCCACGCACACGGATACCGTGTTGCATAGCAAGGTATTTCTTCGCAATAGCGCCAGCCGCGACACGCATCGCGGTTTCACGCGCAGATGAGCGCCCCCCGCCGCGATAATCACGCAGACCATATTTTTGCTCGTAGCTATAATCCGCATGACCAGGACGGAACAGATCTTTAATCGCACTATAATCCTGCGAGCGTTGATCGGTGTTTTCTATTTGCAAGCCGATACTGGTACCCGTGGTGACTCCCTCAAATACGCCTGAAAGAATTTTAACCTGGTCCGGTTCGCGGCGTTGTGTAGTGTAACGCGAAGTTCCCGGGCGGCGGCGATCAAGATCGTGCTGCAAATCAGCTTCTGTCAGGGGAATACCCGGAGGTACGCCATCAACGATAGCGCCCAACGCGACGCCGTGTGACTCACCAAAGGTGGTGACACGAAAAAGTTGTCCAATTGAATTTCCGGCCATTTCGGTTCCGTTCTCAGATAACGTTAGTCTTTAAAAGAGGTAAAATAAGGCTGCGCATCAATAAGCTGCGACTTCGTCAGCATAAATACCCCATCGCCGCCGTGCTCAAATTCAAGCCAGGTAAAGGGCACATCAGGATACTGCGCGATCATATGCACCATGCTGTTACCCACTTCACAAATCAGGATGCCCTCGTCGTGAAGGAAATCAGCGGCGCAGGCAAGAATACGCCGAGTCAGCGCCAGGCCATCATTGCCCGCAGCCAGCCCCAACTCGGGTTCATGGCGATATTCATGCGGCAGATCGCTCATATCTTCTGCGTCAACATAGGGCGGATTGGTGACGATTAAGTCATAGCGATCTTTGGGCAGCCCGCGGAACAAGTCAGCACGCAACGGCGTGACCTGTTGCATTAAGCCATGCGCTTCAATATTTTGCTCAGCCACCGCTAATGCCTCAGGAGAGAGATCCACCGCATCCACTTCCGCTTGCGGAAAAGCATAAGCACAGGCAATCGCAATACAGCCACTACCGGTACACATATCGAGTATCCGCGTGGGCTGATGGCGAAGCAGACCGGCAAAATGCTGATTAATTAATTCGCCAATAGGTGACCGCGGTATCAGCACCCGCTCATCCACATAGAATTCGTGACCGCAGAACCAGGCTTTGTGAGTCAGGTAAGGCACCGGAATACGTTCATTGACCCGGCGAATAACCCGTTCGACAATACGATGGCGCTCACTGGAGGTTAGCCGCGCATTACGCATCTCTTGCGGAATATCCAGCGGCAGATAGAGCGTTGGCAATATCAACTGGACCGCTTCGTCCCAGGGATTATCCGTCCCATGACCGTACCAGATATTCGCCGCAGAGAAGCGACTCACCGCCCAGCGCAGCATATCCTGAATGGTATGCAGTTCGCTGACTGCCTCATCGACGAAAATTTTGTCCACATAGCCCTCCACAGGCCGAGCCCATAATACCGATGACAGTGTGCCATGAAGCCGGCAATAATTCAGCGCAACCACGCGAAAAAGCGCACTTTTGTTTATATCCGGCGCTAAGACAAGGTAGACTTGAGCACAAACTTTCAGACATGATGATGATAACTTTGAGTCCGGCGCCGCCTGAGCGGGCCAATGCCAACTGTAATATCCTATTACTATGAAAAAAACAAACCTTAGTGCAGAGGATAAAGCGTTGTTTCGCCAGTTAATGAATGGCACACGTAAACTGACGCAAGATACGTTGCGCCATATACCGGCGCGCAAGAAAACCCATGAAATTCCGGTGAAAAGGTTGCTGGCCGAACAGGTGGATAACAGCCATTATTTTTCCGATGAGTTCCAGCCATTGCTGGCCAGCGACGGCCCGGTACGCTATATCCGTGCCGATACCAACGCTTATGAACTGAAGAAGCTACGTCGCGGGGATTATACCCCAGAGATTTTTCTCGACCTGCACGGATTAACACAGAAGCAAGCCAAACAGGAGCTGGGGGCGTTAATCGCAACCTGCCATCGCGAACATATTTTTTGCGCCAGTATCATGCATGGTCACGGTAAACATATTCTCAAACAACAAACGCCTCTGTGGCTGGCGCAACACCCTCATATCATGGCATTTCACCAGGCGCCGAAGGCATTTGGCGGCGATGCCGCATTGCTGGTGCTGATCGAAGTCGACACCTGGCAACCGCCGGAATTGCTGTAAAAAACCGCGCCAATAAAAAAGGAGATGCAGTGCATCTCCTCGTCGTTAACCGCTATTCCCGCGTAAACGCAATTACATCGCTTTCGCCAGACGCGAGGGGCTCACCTGCCATTCCAGTTTGCCGACGCCTTTTTCCGCATCAAAATCAATGCACGCAATGGCCGAGGTCGCAAACATTGGCGGTGCCTCCGATGGACACAGCGCAGCAACCAGATACCCGACTAACGGTAAATGCGAAATCACCAGTACTGATTTCACACCCTCATTCGCCAGTGTCTGTAAATAACAAACCACTAAACCAGCATCGCCCCCGGGGGTGAGTTCAGGCAGCAAATCCTCGGTTTCCGGTAACGGGAGCGCCTCACGTACCGTCGCCAACGTTTCTCTGGCGCGCAGGTAAGGACTGACAAGGACACGTTCAATATCCACCGCCTGCCCACTCAGCCAGTTCGCCATCTGGCGTGATTCATCACAACCGCAATGAGTCAGGGGTCTTACCGAATCACTCGCCGCATCAAGAGCCGCATCACCGTGACGCATGATAAAAACTTGCATAAAGCACCGCTGTTGTTTTAACAAGATCGCCGGGAACAAATATTGACCGGCGTTTCATTCTGTAAATGAACGTTGTGTTGTAACCCAATGCCTTCAGTATAGTCAACCGATTGTTTATTAAACAGGCATGCTATACCACGCTATCCACAGACTGCTATTTTTTTACCCATGCTAATACACTGAATTATTGTGCTTATTATCCGTTTCAATAAATTTGTAAAAATTATCACCACTTTCGAGGCAACGATGCAATGCATCACAAGGCGTAAAACGATCACCGTATTGATGTGTCAGCGAGGTTAATGTTTCAACCACCTGAGCCACACCCAGTTGATCAAGATAGTAAAACGGTCCGCCAAGAAAAGGAGGAAAACCGATCCCCATCACTGCACCGAGATCACCGTCACGCAGGCTGTGGATCACGGACTCATCGCGGCAACGCACGGCTTCATTCAGGAGCATCATGACGCAGCGCTGAGCGATCAAACTACTGTCCATGCGACGTTCCGACTGCAGATTAAGTAACTGATAAATTGTCTTATCAACCATTTTTTTCTTCTTAGCTTTAGGGCGATAAAGGTAAAATCCCCGCCCATTTTTACGCCCTTTACGGTCATCCGCCAGCAGTACGCTAAACGCCAGTGGTGATGAAAAACGTTCGCCATAGGCGCTTTCCAGAATTGGAATAATTTTAGTGCCGACATCAATGCCGACTTCATCAAGTAACTGAATCGGGCCAACGGGAAAGCCAAATTGCACCAGCGCTTCATCAATTGCGTCAATCGGCTCACCTTCAAGCAAACAACGCATTGCTTCATTAATGTACGGCGCCAGAATACGGTTAACATAGAAACCCGCGCGATCGGCCACCACAATCGGTGTTTTACCCTGTTTTTTCGCCAACGCCACCGTTGTCGCTATAGTTTGCGCACTGGTGCCGGCATGGGGGATTACCTCCACCAGCGGCATTTTATCAACCGGACTAAAATAGTGCAGCCCGATAACATTCTCAGGGCGTTGGGCCTGAGCGGCGATGGCGCTGATCGGCAATGATGAGGTGTTAGAAGCAAACACGGTATATGGCGCGCAATACTGTTCGATTTCCGCAACCATTTTTTGTTTCAGGGACAACTCTTCAAATACCGCTTCAATTATCACATCGCGTCGCCGGAAGCCCCGGTAATCCAGACTAGCGGAAATTAACGCCATATTCCGCTGGCGTCCGGCTGTATTCATCTTTTTTCGCCTGATTTTTTCGCTCAATCGATCCCAACTGTACTTCAGGGCATGATTGATACCGTCCACATCAATATCTTTGATGCGCACAGGTAATTTCGCCCGCAACGCGGTGACACAGGCAATGCCGCCGCCCATCAGTCCGCCTCCCAAGACGCCAATCGTTTGCAACGGCCGTGGCTCCGCTATGGCGCCGCGCGCCTTTTTTATTGCCGTGGCAGCAAAAAACAGCGAACGTAATGCAGCGGATTGCGCTGACACGGCCAGTTCGCCAAATGCTTTTGCTTCCGCCGCATACCCCCGATCACTGCCCTGTTCCAGACCGGTACGGACCACATGTAGAATAAGGTCGGTGGCGGGATAATGACCCTGCGTTTTAGCGCGCGTCTGTTTCGCCACCCGGCTAAATAACAGCGGGCGTACCAACGCCCCACTCAGCACGCGTTCACGCAGCGGCAATGGTTTACGGATTTTACGGCCTTGCAACACCTGCTTTACCGCTGTTTCCAGTAGAATAACGGCGGGCACGGCATCATCCACTAATCCCAGGGCGACAGCCTGTTTTGCCGAGACATGCTTTCCGCTCAGGATCAGCGTTAACGCCGGTAATGTCCCGATAAGTCGCGGTAATCGTTGTGTGCCGCCGGAACCGGGAAGCAAGCCCAGTTTCACTTCAGGTAACCCCAGTTGCGTCTTATCATCCAGGCTACAAATTCGTTGATCACACGCCAGCGCCAGTTCCAGACCACCGCCGAGGCAAGGCCCGTGAATCGCCACCACCACCGGAAACGGCAAGGCTGCGATATATGCCATCACCTCTTGTCCTTGTCTGGCCAGAGACTCCGCCGCTTGCGCACTCTCACAAGCCGCAATCATGGCGATATCCGCCCCGGCGATAAAGGAATCGGGTTTACCTGAAATAAGCACCATTCCGACCAATTTCGGATTTTCTTGCGCCTGCTGGATCACTTGCCGAATTTGGCTGACAAATGCTGCTTTCAGGGTGTTAACAGTGTCGTCAGGGACTGCAATGGTAATGACCGCGACATGATCAGCGCGCATGTCGAGATGAAAGGCTGATTGTTGTTCCATATTTTATGCCACCTCCAGAACCATTGCCGTTCCTAATCCCCCGGCAGCGCAGGCAGTCACCAGGCCAAGCCCACCGCCACGCCGATGCAACTCGTTGAGCGTCTGCGTGATCATCCGCGCGCAAGTCGCCGCGAAAGGATGCCCGTAGGCAATTGACCCACCGAGTACATTAAATTTTTCATCATTAACTTCACCCAGAGGCTGGGCGCGATTGAGCACCTCTCGGGCAAAACGTGCATCACGAAATAACCGCAAATTGGCCAGTACTTGTGCCGCAAATGCTTCATGCATGTCGATCAGAGTGACATCGTCCAGGGTGATACCGGCTCGATCGAGCGCCAGTGGCGCCGCATAAGAGGGACCAAGCAGCATATCCTGCCAGACATCAATGGCAGTAAAAGCATAACTCCGCAGAATGCCAAGCGGGGTGATACCCAGTTCCCGTGCACGGGATTCCGTCATTAATATCAGCGCAGCGGCACCGTCAGTCAGCGGCGTGCTGTTGGCGGCGGTGACTGTGCCATGTTTACGATCAAAAGCCGGGCGCAACCTGACGTAGTCGGCCAGCGTCGATGTCATACGAATGTTATTATCTTGCTGAAAGGCCGAGTGCCATGGCGGAACAAATGCGGTCATGACCTCATCCGCCAGTTTACCGTCTTTCCACGCCCTGCCGGCATACTGATGTGAGCGGTGCGCCAACGCATCCTGTTGTTCCCGCGTTATGCCGTATGTTTTCGCCATCTGCTCGGCAGTATCCCCCATGCGCAACCCCGTGGAGTATTCGGCAACAGCGGGCGGAACCGGCAGTAAATCATGTGGCCGTAACCGGCATAGCAACGATATTTTCTGTGTAAAGGTGTGTGCTTTGCTCAGGTCAACCAACGTGCTCGCCAGTTTTTTACTGACGCCAATGGGCAATACCGATGAAGAATCAGCCCCTCCGGCAATACCCGCCTGGATAGTGCCCGCCAGTAGACTTTCCGCGATATTCGCCACCGCCTGAAAACTGGTTGCACAGGCGCGACTGACGCTATAGGCATCAGTATGCGCACTCAATCCGCTGCTTAACACTATCTCGCGGGCGATATTTGGCGCTTCCGGCATTTGTACCACCTGACCAAAGACCAGTTGCTCAATGACTTCAACCGGTAGTTCACTACGGGACATCATTTCACTGACAACCATTCTGCCCAACTCAATGGCCGGGATACCGTGTAATGCGCTCGCCTGACGGGCAAATGGCGTACGTAATCCGTGCGTTATCACGATACGATCACCGCTGCGCGTTAGCAAAGGCACTATTTTGCTCATTGTGATCACCTGTTAACCAGAACCGGGGCATCATTGCCAAAGAGGTCCGACCTGGTAATCAGTGTTAACCAGAATGTTACATAGCGCCAGAGGGAGTAAGTGAAAAATGCGAGGGGATACGCAAATTTAAAGGGGAAATGGCGGGGAAAAAATGCCGCCATTTGAACAGGAAAGTTAACGCAAACCCAGTTGAAAGATTAACGCTTCGGCCTGACAGGCAAAGATGAAATCGATGTCCAGACGTACTTGCTTTTCATGGTTAACAAACCGCGCCTTGATGTCACAAGGATCAGATTCCACTGCACGCGCCTTATCGCTTAACAGGGCCAGCATCGCCTCAGCATGCGGACGGTCGTCAAATTCACGTGAGTAGGATGCGGTACAGTCAGTGTTGTCCATTACCGTTCCAACATCCACACAGCAACATGCCGCAGTTTCATTTGCACTGCACTTATTCACAGCATCAGTCATGGTGTTCTCCTGATATTGCCGCATCACGGCAATAAATTATTCACTGGCGACAGTTTACGCCTGCAAGGGAGGCTTCTCTAATCTGTGTGACGACTATCACTGCCAATATTGATCTAAAACAAATTTACTGCCGTGATTTTATCAATACAGACGCTATTTTGTTAAGCCCGTCTTATTTTTGTATCATTTTTGAAATATTTAAAAAACAATCTTGCAACACAGTCACAGGTCGGACCTATACTTGCCGAACTGGTCTGATTTGTTGTCAGTACACCAGTCCCTACAATCCGCGGTCCCTTGTTACGTTATGTAACAACGCTTATTAAAATTAAATAATGAGGTTGTGGCCATGAACCATAAAAACCTATTTACAAAATCAGTTTTGGCCGCTGCTGTAGCGATGGTCTCTTCTCAGATTCACGCTGCAGGATTTCAGCTTAATGAATTTTCTTCCATTGGTTTGGGACGCGCTTATTCCGGTGAAGGCGCCATGGGGGACACAGCCGCGTCCGCCAGTCGTAACCCGGCGACCATGGCATTGATGGATCGGCCGATGTTTTCTCTCGGCGCGGTATTTATTGATCCGGATGTCAACATCGAAGGGACAAGCGGCGCTGGCAACAGTTTGAACGCCAAAAATATTGCCCCGACCGAATGGATTCCCAATATCCATTATGTACAGCCGATTAACGATCAATGGTGGATTGGCGCCTCCGCAGTGACCAATTACGGTCTGGCCACCGAATTCAATAATGATTATGCCGGCGGGCCATTTGCCGGTAAAACGGACCTGTTAACCACCAATCTTAATCTGAGTACCGCCTGGCGTATTAATCAGCACTTTAGTTTAGGTGTAGGTTTTGACGCGGTCTATGCCCGTGCAAAAATTGAACGTTACATGGGTGAACTCGGTGCTATGCTGCCTGCCGCGGGTTTGCCCGCCTCCCCTGCCGATACACAAATAGCCCATCTGAAGGGCGATGAATGGGGCTATGGCTGGAACGCCGGTATGCTGTACGAAGTGGATGATAATAACCGTTTTGGTTTAACTTATCGTTCCGAAGTGAAAATCAATTTCGACGGTGATTATAAGAGTGCGATCCCGACAGCGCTCAATCCCGTTGGGAGTCAGTTTGGCCTGCCTTATGGTACCGGCGGCAGCACCATTCCAGGTTCATTGTCGTTACATCTGCCGGAGATGTGGGAACTCTCAGGTTATCATAAAGTGGCGCCGCAATGGGCTGTACACTACAGCCTGACTTATACCGGCTGGAGCCAGTTCCAGGAGCTGAAAGCAACCGACAGTCGCGGGCAAACGCTGTTCTATAAAGATGAAAGCTACAAAGATGCTTATCGTCTTGCCCTTGGCACCTCCTACTTCTACGATGATAACTGGACCTTCCGCGCTGGTATTGCCTTTGATGACAGCCCGGTTCCGGCGAATAACCGCTCTATATCCATTCCTGATCAGGATCGCCTGTGGTTAAGCGCCGGGACATCTTATGCCTTTAATGATCATGCCTCTGTCGATATCGGCGTGTCTTATATGCACGGGCAGAAAGTGACCATCAAAGAAGGTAATGATCCGGTCGCCAGTGCAAAAAACGGTACGCCAACAGCGTATACCTTTAATTCTGAGGGTAAGGCCTGGCTGTATGGCGCCAGTTTCAACTATAAATTTTAATACCAGGAACGCATAAACCACCGCATCAGGTCTCACGGCGACAAAATAACGCGGGCGGAATCTTTTCCGCCCGCGTTATTATTTGGCGTCAATGTCGTCAAGATCGCCCTGGATAGCTTGTGCATTCGGGTTTTCCTGCGGCACCAGTTTCCCGCCATGTGCCAGGAAATCATGGCGCTGGAAATACGCATTACGTACGAATGCATAAGGATCCTGACTGTTATGCATAATAGCGTCGGAATCGAGCAATTGCGCCCGCGTCTCTACCCCTTCCAGCACCCATTTCCCGGCCGACATCCAGACTGTCAGCCAGCTTAATGCCGGATAAAGATTATCAACATAGTTGCCGCCATCTTCCCGCAGGGTGAAACTACCATAAGCTGGCAACTCAACATACGGGCCATAACCTACGCCATATGAACCCAATGTCCCGCCAAAACGCGGCGGCTCTTCTTTCGCCAGTTTTGGGTTAGCCCGGCCGGCGACATCGATAAAGCCCCCCATGCCGAGGATGGTATTCAGGAAGAAACGGTTGAAGTGAATCATCCCGCGGTAAGGGTCGCCACGCAGAAAGGCATTCACCATTGCGGCAGGTTCATCAAGGTTACCGAGAAAGTTACTCAACCCGGAACGTGCCGGAACAGGTACATAATCTCGCCAGGCGACAGCCACCGGGCGCACTACATAAGGATCTAATACATTGTAGTTGAAATCGAACATCGTCCGGTTGAAGCCTTCCAGCGGATCGGAGCGCCCTTGCGGTTCATTCTTCTCCGTTGAGCTGGCGCAGCCAATCAGTAATATGCTTGCCAGTGCCAGCCCCGTCAGGCGGTAATTCATATTCTTCTCCCAGTACTGGTTAAATAATTACCGCTTCAGGGTTGCTGCTGATTAATTTCAACAGCAAGGTGCTGATGACCATCATAAGGCGTAAGCACGCTCTCTCCGTACCAGTCTCCGGACTGTGGGCTTTCTTCCCCGTCACGCGAGAGGCGAACACGCACCTTAACGTGATGCCGGGACGATAGCAGGCGATCCGGCACCAGAGTATTGCTGTCATCCAGCGTCAGCGATAATGGAAAACGACTTAGCGGCAGTTTTGTCGCCGCCACCGGTAGCGGTGAAACACCGTCGGTAACAGAAATATACATGACTCCGCCTTCTGTTAACATTTTTTCTGCATCCGCCGCCAGACTCACGGTCACCACCAGTTTATTCTGTTGCTGGCCAGCCGCTGTTTTTGCTCGCGCAATACTGCTGTTGATCATCATGACACGACGGTCATCGGCGGGGAGTAATGCCAGCATCACTTGCCAGGCGCCTATAGCCTGATCATAGTGTTGCTGTTCAAATGCATTAAACGCCATCAGGCTGAGCACCTGAAGATTACTGTGATCGTTTTTCAACATCACCCGTAATATATTACTGGCCTCGCGGTTATCCTGCGGGTCGCTGGAACGGGTCAATACATCAGCATAGCTGAGTTTCACCTCTTCATTATCAGGCGCCAGTTGCAATGCACGCTGGAATGCTTGTGTCGCAGTCTGGGCGTTATTTAATAATAGTCCTATCCGCCCAAGCATCATCCAGCCAGCCAGGTTTGCCGGATCGTGCTGCAGCTCACTGCGAATCCCCAATCCCAGTCGTGCCATTTCTTCCATCGTCAGCGGTTTGGCATGCGGGTCCATCACGTGCGCCCGTAACGTTGGCAGTTCACTGTTAACCTGCTGCCATGCGCTCACTTGCACCCAGCCACCAATCTGATAATACAACCCACTGCTGATAACAACCATCAACGCCACGCCGACAAACAACGCCCATCGACCCACACGGTTTACCCCCGTGGGCGGCGGCGTCTCGGGAATATCCATCAGCAACATTTGTTGTAACTCACGGACCATATCCGGCTGTTCGCCTACCACACCTTGTGCTGACTCCTCTTCCAGTTCCTGTAATCGCTGACGATAGAATGCTTTATTCAGCGTATCACGATCTGTGAGAGAGGAACGGCCATCGCGCCAGCCTGCGATTAATATCAGACTGCTGGCCGCAAGCAATAAAAGTAATACGATGAGCCAAAACACGCTCATGATGACTTCCTGTTATTACGCAACAATGCGTCGAGCCGCTGTTGCTGTGTCGTATCCAATGCATCGGGTTTCGCCATTCTCCCTTTTCGGCTACGGCGAATAATGAAAGACGCCCCCACCAGCACAAACAGCGCCGGTGCGCCCCAAAGAATGAAGGTTGCCGGAGTGAGCGGTGGTTCATAGGTGACAAAATTACCGTAGCGCGCCACCATGTAGTGGGTGATTTGCGCTTTACTTTGTCCCTGTTTCATCAGTTGATACACTTTAAGCCGCATATCCGCCGCGATCATCGAGTTGGAATCGGCAATGCTGTTATTTTGGCACTTTGGGCAGCGTAGTGATGCGGTCAGCTCGCGGTATTGTTGTTGCTGTGACGCGGAATCGAACTGCAAGGTATCAATGGTGGCCGCTACGCTAAAACTCAGCATCAGGACTGCCAGTATGACCAGGTGTATTTTCATCAACCGGCCCCCTGCTGGTACTTGTCCCATAGCGGTTTTATTTCCTCACGCCAAACCTGGTCGGTCAGAACGCCAGCATGGCGGTACCGAATGATACCGTTACCGTCAATCAGGAACGTTTCTGGCGCGCCATATACGCCAAGATCTAACCCCAGCATGCCATCACCGTCATACAAACTGAGCGCATAAGGATTCCCCAGGGTATTCAGCCAGTTCACCGCCAGACTACGGTCGTCCTTATAATTAAGGCCGATAACACGGATCCCCTGTCTGGCCAGTGAATTAAGGTACTGATGCTCCATCCGACAGGTGGGGCACCAGGTAGCCCATACATTGAGCAGCAATGGTTTACCGTCGGTCAATACCGACTGATGATAGATTTTTCCCGGCTGATCGAGCGATTCCAGCCTGAACACCGGCACCGATTTACCGATCAGAGCCGACTCAAGCTGAGTGGGGTCATCGCCACTGGCATTGCGCGTCAGTTGCCACCACAACGCGCAGGCCAACAGCAAAAACAGGATTAACGGGAGATACAACACGTTTTTATTCATACCGACTCCCGCCGTGATTTTTTCCGTGATCGGTAGCGCGGATCGAACAGACAAAAAATACCGCCTGCCGCCATAAACAAACCGCCATACCAGATCCAGCGCACAAAGGGTTTGTAATAGATACGCACCGCCCAGGCGCCATCATCCAGCTCTTCACCCAGGGCGGCGTACAGATCCCGCGTGAAGCCGCTATCAATCGCCGCTTCGGTCATCACCGCCCGCGTCACACTGTAATAGCGTTTTTCCGCACGTAACGTCGCCTCATGTTTACCCTGGCGGGTGACATCAATGACGGCAACTGCGCCCCGGTAGTTTGGCCCGGCCAGTTCGCGCACCTCGCGAAAGACAAAGCGATAAGGGGAAATGTCGGCACTGTCGCCCGCGTGCATCCGCACATCCCGCTCAATGCTATAGCGCTGACTGAAGGCAATGCCGACCACGGTGATGGCAATGCCAAGATGGCCGATCACCATGCCCCAGTGGCTGGATGACAACCGGCTTAATCCGGTGAAAAAACCATCGCGATGTGTGGCACGCACATACAATTCCAGTAGCGTCAGTATCATTATCCAGATAGACATCATCAGGCCGATGACTGTCATGGCATCAATTCGATCTTGCAACAGCCAGGGCAACAATATCGATAATATCAGGGTAACAATCAGCGCCAGCACAAGACGCTGGCGCAGTATCTGCGGTTTATCTCGCCGCCAGCGCACCAGAGGACCGATCCCCAGCATCAGTGCAAACGGCACCATCAGCCAGGTAAACAGGGTATTAAAAAAGGGTTCGCCAACAGAAATACTGCCAAGACCGAGTTGCTTGTGTATCAACGGCAATAACGTGCCCAGCAATACCACCAGCATTGCGGCAATCAGCAGCACATTGTTACCGAGTAAGAAAGATTCACGTGACCAGACTTCATTCTGCACACGACTGCGAACCTTACCGCCTTTTACTGCATACAGCAGTAATGAACCGCCAATCACCATCACCAGAAAAGCGAGGATGAACATGCCACGCGCCGGATCAGAGGCAAACGCATGCACAGAAACCAACACCCCGGACCGCACCAGAAATGTTCCGAGCAGACTCAGCGAAAAGGCCGTGATCGCCAACAGCACCGTCCAGGCTTTAAAAGTGCCGCGTTTCTCGGTAACCGCCAGAGAATGCATCAGCGCGGTGCCCACCAGCCAGGGCATCAAAGAGGCATTTTCCACCGGATCCCAGAACCACCAGCCCCCCCATCCCAGTTCGTAATAAGCCCAGGCAGAACCGAGCACAATCCCGATGGTCAGACATACCCAGGCCGCCGTGGTCCACGGACGTGACCAGCGCGCCCAGGCGGTATCAAGACGTCCAGCCATCAATGAAGCAATCGCAAACGCGAATGCCACCGAAAAACCGACATAGCCCATATAAAGCAATGGGGGATGAACGATCAGCCCGATATCCTGCAACATCGGATTCAGATCGCGGCCATCAATGGGAAAATCAGGTAACGTACGAATAAACGGATTGGAAGTGAGGGTGATAAACAGCAAAAAACCAAGGTTGATCATCCCCATCACAGCCAGCACCCGGGCGATAGCATCTTGCGGCATCGTGCGACTTAACAATGCCACCGCCAGCGTCCAACTGCTCAGCAACTCTACCCAGAGCAGCAACGATCCTTCATGCGCCCCCCAGGTCGCGGCAATCCGGTAATAAACAGGTAATTGCGTATTGGCATTACTGGCAACATAAGCCACGCTGAAATCATTAACAATAAACGCATGTACCAGCACCAGAAAAGCGCCCGAGACACAGATGAACAGGCCGTACGTTAACGGACGGGCTAATGCCATCAGACGCGCATCCTGGCGTGCCGCCCCCCAGAGAGGATAAATACTCAACAACACGGATAACGCCAGACCAAGACAGAGTAAGAAACTGCCAATTTCCGGTATCATGGCTCACCACCTTGTGTGCGTTGATAGGCCGCACCTTGATGGTGTGAATTCAGCGCATCGGTGATTTCTGGCGGCGTATATTTCTCATCATGCTTTGCCAGCACTTCTTTGGCATTCACCTGATCGCCGCTGGCCAGTACGCCCTGCACGACTACCCCCTGCCCTTCACGGAATAAATCCGGCAGGATGCCATTATAAGAAACACTGATGACACCCTTACTGTCATATACGTTGAACGAAATCTGCAAGGTTTGCGTATCGCGTCTGACGCTGCCCGGCATCACCATACCGCCAACCCGCAGACGCTGGCCCGGTTCAGGTTTTGCATGATCTGCACCTTTACCATTCAATATTTCACCGGGGGTATAGAAAAGATCAATGTTCGAACGCAGCGCATACATCACCAGCATACTGGCCAGACCAAGGCCAGTGACTACTGCAATTGCTGCGTACAGGCGATGTCTGCGTCGGCTATTCACCCTGATTCTCCTTGCTCAGCGCGGAAGATTTCTCCGTTTTTGCCGCGCGTATCCGTTGTTCCCGCCGCTGATGCTGGCGGATTTTCACCAACAAGCAGCGGCGCTGCCGGACAGTGTGTAATAGCAACGCTAATAGTGAGATAAGTGTGAGCGTGACCGCCAGCCAGACATACAAGGCATAGCCGCCCATAGCGCAGAACTCGTGCCAGTCAGAAAACGCCGCATTCATCCGCGCCACCCTTGTTTTTCCGCCAGCGCTACAGCCCACGGGCGGTGCCGCTCAGTGAACAAAATCAGGTTACGCAAACGCATTAATGTCAGGGTGATAAACAGCAACAAATAGCCGAGAATCGACCAGCGCAATGGCAGACGCATACTGGGATCAATCGCTTGCTGCAACATGCCGGAGGAACCCTGATGCAGGGTATTCCACCATTGCACCGAGAAATGGATAATCGGGATATTAATCACCCCCACCAGAATCAAAATCCCGGCCGCCCGTCCGGCCAGACGGCGATCATCAAAGGCGTTATACAGCGCGATGGCGCCCATATAGAGGAACAGCAACACCAGCTCAGAAGTCAGCCTGGCATCCCAAACCCACCAGGTGCCCCACATGGGTTTTCCCCAAACAGATCCGGTGACTAACGCAATAAAGGTAAACACCGCGCCAATCGGCGCCATTGCCGCCGCCGCCAGGTCGGCCATTTTCATCTGCCATACCAAGCCAGTAAAAGCGCTGATCGCCATTGCGGCATAAATGGCCATTGACCCGATTGCCGCAGGGACATGTAAGTAGATAATGCGGTAGCTGTTACCCTGTTGGTAGTCAGCGGGGGCAAAACCAAAGCCCCACACCCAGCCAAACAGTAAGACTGCCAGCGCAAGAATGGCAAAACCGGGAACTAAGTGACCGCAGAGCTGGTAAAGCCGTTCCGGTTTTGCCAACGGGTGTAATGCTTTCCACATAGTTAGTTGCTCACAATAAATATCAGTTTACAGATGAATGGCGCAGGTCTGGTCGCGGGCTAATGCACACTCACTCGCAACGCAGCCGCTGTAGCAAATGGCGTAAGCGTTGCGCTTGCCACCAGCATTGCGCCTAATATTGCCAGGTAGCCGCCAATTGGCAGTCTCATCGCCGCGGCATCAATGGCCGCACAGGAAAATATCAGGACCGGAATGGCTAGCGGTAAAACCAGCACGCTGAGCAATATGCCGCCGCGCCGTAAACCTACCGTCAGCGCCGCACCAATCGCGCCCAAAAAGCTCAGGGTTGGCGTGCCCAATAGCAGCGTTAGCGCCAGCGCGCGCCAGGTGGGGAAATCCAGAGACAGCAGTAATGTCGCCAGCGGTGAGAGCAACAATAGCGGCAAGCCCGTTACCAGCCAGTGTGCCGCCACTTTACCTGATACGGTTAGCGCCAGCGGAGTTGGCAACAGTAACAATTGTTCCAGCGAACCATCGATAAAGTCATCACGAAACAGGCGCTCCAGGGCCAGCAAACAAGACAACAACGCCGCCACCCAGACCACACCGGGCGCTATCCGTACCAGCAATTGTGGATCAGGGCCAATACCCAATGGGAATAGCGTGATGACGATGAGAAAAAACCACAACGGATTGGCGATGTCTGCACCACGACGGAACGCAATCTGCAATTCCCGTTTCATTACACATCGCAGCATGACCATCTCTCCGTGATGTTTAGCACAATTTTTCGCACCGGACATCGAATGAACGGTAACGCCTGGTGAGTGGTTAAAATAACCATGCCACCGTTATCCACATGACGCGAAAAAAGGACCATTAATTTTTCTACGCCTGATTTATCAATCGCCGTTAACGGTTCATCAAGGATCCACACCGGCGCCTGACTCAACCATAAACGTGCCAGTGCGACGCGGCGTTGTTGCCCGGAAGAAAGATACGCTACCGGTACATCCTCATACCCTACTAAGTCAACCGCCGCCAGGGCGGCAAGACGTTGCGCGTCGTCACTTCGGGCATGATAAAAGGCCAGGTTCTCGCGCGGTGTCAATACCGCTTTCACGCCAGGTTGATGCCCGAGGTAAAGTAATGCGGCATGCCAGTCGGCGCGTTGCCTGGCGATCGGTTGTTGCTGCCAATGCACATGCCCTGATTCAGCACGACTTAACCCAGCCAACAGACGCAACAATGACGTCTTACCGGCGCCATTTGGCCCTTCTATCTGCACAATATCCCCCGCTGCAACGGTGAAACTCAAGTCACAAAAGAGAACACGTTCATCGCGAACGCATGTCAGATTGAGGGCTTCCAACGCCAACATGGGCATAACCATCGCGCAGATAAATGAGGCTGAATAATACCACAGCGCCGAAGACCCCAGATACGGCGGGGATTAGGGCAAAATCGTCAATATCATGGCCAGGATCAATGATCTGCCAGAAAATAGCGGTAAGTTAACAAGATGTTGCAGTCCTTCCCGTACCCTAATCCTCTGTTACTGCCAAACAACGCGACTTATTTGCTCTCTGAGGCTTTGAGGAAAACGTAGCGGATGACGCCACATGTCATCGGCGGAGATAGTCATAGAAAATGGGAACAGGTTCCGTAAAAGAAGCAGCGCCGACAAACAATTGCCAGTGATTGATGACAGAATGAGCAATCAGACGGGTAAGTGGTTAATCTGCGAGTAAAATTGCGCTATACTGCCGCCGCACGTCCTCTTAGTTAAATGGATATAACGAGCCCCTCCTAAGGGCTAATTGCAGGTTCGATTCCTGCAGGGGACACCATGAGCATGCCCACTCACCGTTATTTTCTTCAGTGAACTCATTAAATTAAACCGTCCCATCGTCTGGTGCGATCCGCAAAGTTTTTTCAATATCCGGCCTGATAAGCGAAAAAGGGTGTTGTTATGACAATGCGTGAGTGGAAAGCTTTTTTCATTCGCTGAAAACGGAATGCATCCACAGTGAACACGTTACTCGCTGGGAGGCGATGCGAACGACTGTGTTTAATTATACCGCGCGCGATTATAATCGCTGGCGTCGCCACCGTGCCTGTGGCGCTGAACAATTTGAAAACCAGAACCTCGCCCAGGGCTGTGTC
Organism: Enterobacterales bacterium; assembly: GCA_015655145.1. Classification (GTDB taxonomy): domain Bacteria; phylum Pseudomonadota; class Gammaproteobacteria; order Enterobacterales; family Enterobacteriaceae; genus JAATFO01. The sequence goes on from JAATFO010000020.1 coordinate 38,977, forward strand.
CATTGTTCGTGGGTAAGATCACAGCGGTAATAACAATAAAGCCGGAGGGCAATCTGGCCTTTCGTCAAACCCAGCGCTTATTTATTGCTGTTCGCCGCGAGACGCACCTGGATATCATTATTAAGATGATTGACCCACCGGTTATAGCCACGGTGAATTTTGCCATTAGCCGCCTTGAGGTGAGTGCTGCTGACATAATTGATTGTATAACTGAGAGGATTATAGTTAATGCGGATGCTCACACTGTGGTCCCGATGGGTAAGACGGCCATCAATCACGCCTGGCGCAACCGGCGTCATGACCCAGCCACACGCATGCCCTGCTGTCAAAATAGCTGATTTCACTTGTTCCGCCGAGTTAAACGTGGCGATGGTGGAATGTGGCGTCAGTAGCGGCGCGGTACGCGCACAGCCCGAAAGCGCCGCAACACTCACCAGACAGAACAATAACTTATGAGCAGTTTTCATCTATTTCTCCGCCCTGCTTAATTCCATTTAAATTGCCAGCCAGGGTTTGAATAACATACATGCTGTCAGAATAGACTATCCATCTTGCGGGCTGCTCAATAAACACAGCGCGCGCATAGTACACGATGTCATTCAGAGAATGAACTTATTTTTAAACCCAGCTAAAAACAGAGAATCTCTGACGTAGCTATTTGAATGCAGGTAAAAAAGACATTAATACATAGCTAATCTTCTTACCTCCGCCTTCACGCAGTAATAGCCATGTTGCCATGGTAAATCAGAATTATAAATGAAAAAAAACGTCAAGAATGATATTTCTTGCGAAGATACTCAGCATCCGTGTAAATTGTTTGTATATGAATATTTTACTATGTGATGAAGGTAGCCGCAGGCCTCCTCTTCTGGCAGCATGCCGTGAAGAAAAATTCGACATCACCACCTCTGGCGCTATAACAATCCGCTGGCAAACACTCTGGGACGATGAATCGGATTTTTAACACGACATCATGCACATCATTACCACATTAATGCCTAAGCGCGTGTTTTACCTGATGTTACGGGCTGTCGATACTGGCAGTGATGGCATTAAACATGTCATCGGAAAAAATAACAGTACCATTTATTTCCATCACAGGCAGGGTTAACACCTTACTCAAGGTTTGGCCCGTATTTCACCGATTAAAAAGATCCGCTGATAACCAGATATCAGCTTAGATAATTTTTATGCGTTTAAAGCAACTGATTTTTAACAAAAAATGGATACTATTCATACCATAGCAAAGGAAACGATATATTGAATATCTTTAAATCGACAATCATCACCTCGATAGATGAAAGTATTCACCTGCAGTTGTTTCCCGGGACAAAGCGAACACCATACGCGTTTCATAAATCGGTGAACGATTAAAAGATAACATCATAATTATAAAGATAATATTTTACTCATTGCGCATGAAGACATGGAAAAAAATACGTGTAAAATAATTATAATTAGCCGTTCACCAGCGCGCGGTCCAATCCTTGACAACAATTTAACAGGCGCTAAAATCACTCTTTAATAGAACATGATAAAACATAATATTACCCAAAAAAACGGGCATCAAGAAAAGTGCTCTTCGAGATTGTAAAAACACGTGAGACTGGTACTAATTATCTTTACATCCCTATTATTTTAATCACCCATGGCCTATTTTAACTTGTGGTAACGGTGCTATCACGGCAACCAAATTTTAAGGCATGAACAATGAAACTTGTATGTAAAAACAAAAACTCTCCACCATTAATTATTCATACTCTGTCTCGGGCAAAAAACATTAAAACCACATTTGCGATCAATCTGATCACCAGTCTCCTGTTTTTTCCTGCTTATGCGCAAATTATCAATCCCGGACAAACGATAACTGTCAATGCTAATAGCCAAATGGTTGACTGGCAAGTTAAAGGTGGAACGCTTTACGTCGAATCCGGCGGCAAGACAGACAGAATCCTCGTTTCTGCGGGTGGCTTACTGAATATGAATGGCGGCGCGGCAACGCTGAAACAAACAACGGGAACGCTGCAAACCGTATCGGCGACGACTGGCAGCACGGCTATCATTAATGATTCCACCATTGTGAATGACAATACTTCCGGTATTGGGCTTGGTACAATCTCAGGCGCACAGATGACAGTCACCAACACCAGCGTCACCTCCGCCAGCCGGGGGTTTACCATTGACGGCACGGGTTCGGCCCTCTTTCTCAGCGATACAACCATCGTTGGCAAGGATGATGGCAAGAGCGGTAATTTCAGCGGCGGCGGCGGCGGGACCGTTTTTGATGGTGCACTCTACGCGACCAACAGTTCGCTCAC
>JAATFO010000106.1 GCA_015655145.1 Enterobacterales bacterium
ATCCTCCCCAGCGGTGACCGCGCGTCAGTCAATTCCTGATAAAGAGACATTTATGGCGATGGTGGCGCATGCCGCACAGGCCACTGAACAACCGGATGTGGATAAGGTGGTTCTTTCTCGACTGGTGGATATTCGTGTTGATAAACCGGTTGACGTACTGTCATTACTGGCGCGCCTGATCGCATTGAACCCGACGAGTTATAATTTTCATGTGCCGTTACCCGATGGCGGTGCGTTATTGGGGGCGAGCCCGGAGCTATTATTGCGAAAAGACGGCACCGCCTTTACCTCATTGCCGCTTGCCGGGTCTGCACGGCGCGAAAGTGATGAAACCCATGATCGTGAAGTAGGGCGCAATCTGATGAACTCGCGTAAAGATCGTTATGAACATGATCTGGTCACGAAAGCGATGCATAATACCCTGAAGCCGCGCAGTCAGTATCTGGCGCTGCCGGACAGACCAGAACTGCTCACCACCCCGACACTCTGGCATCTGGCCACGCCAATTGAAGGCGAGGTAAGAAATCGCCAGGAGACGGCGCTTTCGCTGGCCTGCCTGCTCCACCCAACACCGGCGCTGAGTGGTTTCCCTCATATCAGGGCGCGGCAATTAATTTCCGCGCTGGAACCCTTTGATCGAGAACTGTTTGGCGGCATGGTTGGCTGGTGTGATGAGGAAGGGAATGGCGAATGGGTGGTCACCATTCGCTGTGGCAGAATGCAGGGTCATCATATCCGACTTTTTGCCGGCGCGGGGGTTGTGCCGGCTTCTTCACCCGAAGCGGAATGGAATGAAACGGGTGTCAAACTTAGCACTATGTTGCATGTATTTGGTCTTCAGTAAGGAAACAGATATGACAATTCTCTACGCCCGTTGGCCGGCTGCATTAGCTGCACGCTATCGCGAAAAAGGTTATTGGGTTGATTTACCTCTCAGCGATATTCTCAGCCGACATGCAGACAGTGACGCAATCGCGTTGATTGATGGCGACCGTCATTATTGTTATCAGGAACTGGAGGCGCTGGCAACCCGACTCGCCGCCGCATTGCAACGCCGTGGTTTGCAGCCGGGCGATAGCGCCTTAGTGCAACTGGGCAACGTTGCTGACTTTTATATTACCTTATTTGCCCTACTGAAAATTGGCGTAGCCCCGGTCAGTGCGCTGTTTAGCCATCAGCGCAGCGAAATGGATGCGTATGCCCGTCAGATTGAGCCGGCGTTGCTCATTGCTGACCGACAGCATAGCTTGTTTGCCGACGATGATTACCTGCTGCAATTGCAGACGCGTCATCCTGCGTTGCGTGTTGTTGCTCTGCGTAATGAAGATAACAGTGCATTGTCGCTCGCGGCGATGCTGGCCGAGCCAGCGACGCAGTTTGTCGCGACACCGTCTGCCGCTGATGACGTGGCGTTATTTCAGCTTTCCGGCGGCAGTACCGGTACGCCGAAACTGATCCCGCGTACGCACAATGACTACTACTACAGTATTCGGCGCAGTGTTGAGGTCTGTGGTTTTGATGCCACTACCCGTTATCTGTGCGCGTTGCCCGCCGCGCACAATTATCCGATGAGCTCGCCGGGGGCGCTGGGGGTATTTTACTGTGGCGCATGTGTTGTGCTGGCGAGTGATCCCAGTGCCACCACGTGTTTTCCGCTGATTGAACAGTACCAGATTACGGTTACGGCATTGGTGCCGCCAGCGGTAAGTCTGTGGTTACAGGCGGTTAATGAGTGGGGGAACCGGCATGTGCTGGCGTCGTTGCGTCTGTTGCAGGTGGGAGGCGCACGGCTGAGCGAAGCACTGGCTGCGCGGATCCCGGCCGAAATTGGTTGTCAGTTGCAACAGGTTTTTGGTATGGCGGAAGGGCTGGTCAACTATACACAACTGGACGACGACGACGAACATACCTTCAAAACTCAGGGAAAACCGATGAGTCCGGATGATGAAGTGTGGATCGCCGATGAAGCGGGTAATCCGTTGCCGGTCGGGATGACAGGACGCCTGATGACCCGGGGGCCTTATACCTTCCGCGGTTATTACCGTAGCCCGGAACATAATGCGCAGGTATTTGATGAAAATGGCTTTTACTGCTCGGGTGATCTGGTTTCGCTCACCCCGGATGGTTACCTCTGCGTACAGGGACGCGAGAAAGATCAGATCAATCGCGGTGGGGAAAAAATAGCCGCCGAAGAAATTGAAAACCTGCTGCTACGTCATGAAGATGTTGTGCATGCGGCGCTGGTATCCATGGAAGACAGTCTGTTGGGTGAGAAAAGTTGCGCCTTCATTGTCGGTCGCCGTCCTTTGCGGGCGGTAGAGGTGCGGCGTTATTTGCGTCAGTTAGGCGTCGCGGATTTTAAGCTTCCCGATCGTATTGAGATGGTTGATAGCTTGCCCCTCACCCCGGTAGGCAAAATAGATAAAAAAAATCTGCGTCAACGGCTGTCCAGCCAGTCCTCATTATCCTGACTTATGGAGCTTGTATCGAATGGCAATTCCTAAACTAAACGCATATCCACTGCCGACAGCGACAGAGATCCCGGAAAGTAAAGTGAACTGGGTGTTTGACCCGCGGCGCGGCGCATTATTAATTCACGATATGCAAGAGTATTTCGTGAATTTTTGGGGTGATAATTGCGCGCTGATGAACCAAGTCATTGACAATATTTCCGCGCTGCGCGCTTACTGTCGACAGCACGGTATCCCGGTGTATTACACTGCTCAGCCGAATAATCAAAGCAGTGATGATCGGGCGCTGCTGAATGACATGTGGGGCGCAGGCCTCAATGCACATCCTGAGCAGCAAAAAATTGTCGCCGCGCTGGCGCCCGAAAAGCAAGATGAGGTCCTGGTGAAGTGGCGTTACAGCGCTTTTCATCGTTCCCCGCTGGAAGCGCACCTGAAAGAGCAGGGCCGCGATCAACTGCTTATTTGCGGTGTTTATGCCCACATAGGCTGTCTGACCACTGCCGTTGACGCTTTTATGCGTGATATCCAGCCCTTTATGGTCGCCGATGCAGTGGCGGATTTCAGCCGTGAAACACATTTGATGGCGCTGAACTATATTGCCGGATGCGCCGGGCGAGTCATTACCGCTGGGGAACTGATGCCAGTACCTGTCAGTAAAGCACATTTGCGTGCAGCGATTCTGCCCCTGCTTGATGAGTCCGATGTGCCCGCCGATGACGAAAATCTGATTGATTACGGGCTGGATTCAGTGCGTCTGATGGCGCTGGCGGCGCGCTGGCGGAAAGTCTATGACGACATTGATTTTGTCATGCTGGCTAAAGAACCGACCATTGACGCCTGGTGGGCCTTGCTCTCAAGAGCACGGAAGGAATAACCATGCGCAACGATTTTAGTGGACAAACAATATGGGTGACCGGCGCGGGTAAGGGGATTGGTTATGCGACAGCGCTGGCTTTTCACGTTGCAGGCGCCAGGGTGATTGGTCTGGATGTGGTTTTTGGCCAAACAGAGTACCCTTTTCGTACCGAAATACTGGATGTCGCCAGCGCGTCGCAGGTGAAAGCCGTGTGCGCCGCTTTGTTGTCTGAGGCCGGCCAGCTTGATGTTTTGGTGAATGCCGCCGGTATCTTACGTATGGGCCCTACTGATGAACTGACGATTGACGACTGGCAGAAAACCATGAACGTTAATGTGGGCGGCGCGTTTAACCTCTTTCAGCAGGTGATGCCGCAATTTCGTCAGCAACGTCGTGGTGCGATAGTCACCGTGGCCTCCGATGCGGCGCATTCTCCGCGTATCGGCATGTCGGCTTACGGCGCATCCAAAGCAGCGCTCCGCAGTCTTTGTTTGACGGTGGGCCTTGAACTGGCTTCTTTTGGCGTGCGGTGCAATCTGGTTTCACCGGGATCCACCGACACCGATATGCAGCGTAGTCTGTGGACTTCGCCTGATGCGGCCCAACAGCGGATCCGTGGTTTCCCGCAACAGTTTAAGCTGGGGATCCCGCTGGGTAAAATCGCCCGGCCGGAAGAGATCGCCAGCGCTATTTTATTCCTTGCCTCCGATCAGGCCAGCCATATTACGTTGCAGGATATTGTGATTGATGGCGGTGCAACGCTGGGAGCGTGAATCGCTGATGATCAGCGTTATTTTTTCACAACAGGAAACGGCATGATTTGGAAACGCCAGTTAAGTCTTGACGAGATTAACCGCATGGGGGCGGAGTCGATGGTCGCCAACCTCGGTATTGTCTTCACCCAGCTGGAGGAAGAGCAGTTGGTGGCTGTAATGCCCGTGGACAATCGCACGCGACAACCTTTTGGTTTGTTGCATGGCGGTGCCTCGGCGGCGCTGGCCGAGACGATGGGTTCAATGGCGGGGTATCTTTTCAGCGGCGAAGGACAATCTGTGGTCGGAACCGAAATCAGCGCCAGTCACCACCGGGCGGTTGCGCATGGCGTGGTACGAGGTGTCTGCCAGGCCCTTCATTTAGGCCGGACTCAGCAGGTATGGGAAATTGCGATTTATAATGCTCAGGGAAAGCGCTGTTGTACGGCGCGCCTGACCACCATGCTGTTGGGATGATTGATGACCTTAAATTGGCGCGCGCGTAAGGTTAAGCGGATTGCCTCCTGATGTGGCACAGACCGGGATTGTTCAGGCCATCCCGGTTTGTGCCCCGGTGATTTTTATCTTGCCGGCAAGACGGTATTTACTGGTTATCGTCAGACGTTTTGGTGCGAATCAGATAATCAAAGGCGCTCAGTGAGGCTTTGGCACCTTCACCGGTGGCGATAATGATCTGTTTGTAGGGGACGGTGGTACAGTCACCCGCAGCAAAAACGCCTTTGATATTGGTTTCGCATTTTGCATCGATAATAATTTCACCGATGCGGTTACGCTCTACCGTGCCTTCCAGCCAGTGAGTATTGGGCAGCAATCCGATTTGTACGAATATTCCCGCCAGCGGTAATGTGTGTGTCGAACCGCTCACCCGGTCTTTATATTGCAGGCTGGTTAGTTTGCTGCCATCACCGCTCACTTCCGTGGTTTGGGCGTTAAGAATGATATCGACATTCTTCAGGCTGTGTACTTTACGCTGCAATACCGCATCGGCTTTCATTTCCGGCGCAAATTCCAGCAGGGTCACATGTTCGACAATACCGGCAAGGTCAATTGCCGCTTCGACGCCGGAGTTCCCGCCACCGATAACAGCCACGCGTTTGCCTTTAAACAATGGCCCATCGCAATGCGGACAGTAAGTGACGCCGCGCGTACGGTACTGCTCTTCGCCGGGGACATTCATATTGCGCCAGCGGGCACCGGTGGCGATGATAACCGTGTGGGCTTTCAGTAGCGCACCCGAGTTGGTTTGAATCTGATGTAACTGGCCCGCAGCAGTGGCTGGAATCAGTTTGCTGGCGCTTTGAACATCAATAACATCGACTGCATAGCTATCAACGTGCACTTTCAGCGCACTGGCCAGTTTGGCCCCTTCAGTTTTCGGCACGGAGATGTAGTTTTCGATATCCACGGTGTCGAGGATCTGTCCACCGAAACGTTCACCCATCAAGCCGGTACGGATCCCTTTACGTGCTGAGTAAATGGCGGCGGCGGCGCCTGCCGGACCGCTGCCGACGATCAGCACATCATAAGCATCCCGGTTGCTCAATTCATCGGCGGTGCGTTTGCTGGCGCCGGTGTCTATTTTATTAACAATTTCGCTCAGCACCATGCGACCCTGGCCAAACTCTTCGCCATTAAGGAAGACGGCAGGGACTCCCATGATGTTGCGTTCCTGAATCTCATGCTGGAATACGCCGCCATCAATCGCGGTATGGGTAATCCGTGGGTTGAGAACAGTCATCAGGTTCAGTGCCTGAACCACATCCGGGCAATTATGGCAGGTGAGTGAATAATAAGTTTCAAAATGGAAATCACCGTCAATCTGGCGGATTTGATCCAGCAGCGACGGCAGTTCTTTCGATGGATGTCCACCGACCTGGAGCAGCGCCAGCACCAGAGATGTGAACTCATGACCCAGTGGCGACCCGGCAAAGCGCGGTCCCTGGTGGGATCCAGGGTTAGTGATCAGGAAAGAAGGCTTACGCACCGACGCATTGTTGTCGATGGTCAGGGTTACTTTATCTGACAATCCCGCTATTTCCGCCAGCAACTCCCTGATTTCAGATGATTTGTCGCTATCATCCAGTGTTGCAACTAACTCAACGGGTTTGGTTAATTTCTCAAGGTAAGCCTTGAGTTGAAGTGTCATATTACTGTCGAGCATGATATCTCCCTGGCAGGAAAATCGGGTGCGGCGCACCCGATGGTGTGGATAGCGAAAAAATGGCAGGTTGGATTAAATCTTGCCGACCAGGTCCAGTGACGGTGCCAGTGTGGCTTCGCCTTCTTTCCATTTTGCCGGGCAAACTTCGCCGGGATGGGTGGCTACATACTGTGCTGCTTTCACTTTGCGTAACAAATCAGCGGCATCACGGCCAATCCCTTCAGCGGTGACTTCGATGGCCTGGATGATACCCTGTGGGTCAACGATAAAGGTACCACGATCAGCCAGACCTTCAGCTTCACGCAAGTTTTCAAAGTTGCGAGTCAGCGTACCCGTTGGGTCGCCCAACATGGCGTATTTAATTTTAGCGATGGTATCAGAACTGCCGTGCCATGCTTTATGGGTGAAATGCGTATCAGTGGAAACAGAGTAAATGTCAACGCCACGCTGTTGAAATTCCTCGTAATGATCGGCAACATCACCTAATTCAGTAGGGCAAACGAAGGTGAAATCAGCCGGGTAGAAGAAGAATACGCTCCATTTACCTTCAATATCTTTTTCGGTCACTTCGATAAATTTACCGTCTTTAAACGCACTGTTTTTGAATGGCTTGATCTTAGTATTAATTAAGGACATTGATGTTTCCTCCATGTGGGTAATGGGATAAAAGTACCGGTTTTTGTGATCATGATCTAATTCATATGCATTATCGATTCAATCAGAGATAGCTAACAACAAAATCGAACACCGATGCTGGAGACACTCGTTGCCTTACGTTGTAGCGACAGTTAGAACACCCCCGCGCGTGCCTGGCACATGAGGGCATAAGTATGACATACATCGTCACGGTCGTTTGGCGTAATATCCATCTCGTTATTGCGTCATAAGCGTATGGATTACCGATGACGGCGCAGGCGTTGTCTCACTTAGCGTCAGGCGCTAATCTGGCGCAGTATTGTGCGTGTGTGGGTGCCTTATCTCTGTTTCATAGCACCTGGTATTCTTTATAGCATGTGCTAATTGAGGGGCTCAGACTGGAGGAGGAGAGTCATTTTGCGGGGAATGCAGCGAGATAATCAACCTGTCGCTGGCATCAAGAAACCAACAATGGCTGAGGCTTTTGTGCCCCGGGGAGGAGAAATCCAGGGCACAAAAAAGACACATCAGGCAATGTAAGTCGCCCATAAAGATGAAAAGGGCATGATCAGCAGTAATCCTGGGAGCATATTGGCGATTGGAAATAATTTAACGCCCGCAATTCGAAACCCGGTCGCCAGCATAATAAGCCCGCCGGTCGCGGAGAAATCAGCCATCATTTCCGGCGTCGTCAACGGCAAAATTAACGCGGCAAGGTACGCCAGCCCCAATTGAATAACCAATTGCGGAATAGCGATGGTTATGATTGCATAACCGAGTAAGGTGGCGAAAATAGCAGCGGTGAACAGATCCAGAATTGTTTTGATGTACAGAATTGAGGGATCACCGGTCATTCCTTCGTGCATGGCGCCAAATACGCCGGTACCGCTGGCACAAAATAACACCAGAACGGCGACAAATTTATCGGTAAATTCGGTGTGCGATAGATCATCCACCGCAGGAAAGATGCTATCGATCACCCGTCGGGTGGAGCCCGCGATTTTACCGATGCCTTTTTCGACATAGAACAACTCACCCAGCATCGCGCCGATAATCATCGCCAGCACAACAGCAGGCATATATTTAACCTTGATAATTAGCATGATACCAAGGCCCATTGAACATAAACCGAATGTCATCGGTAATGCGCTGCGCAGCCGTTCCGGCAGCCGTTTCCCCATTACTGAGCCAAGCAGACCGCCAACGATGATCGCTGCTCCGTTTGCATAAGGTCCTAACATTTCTTATCCTTTTCTAATTAGTTCCGGGCAGCACCGGTAGTGCGGAAGTGTGTGCATTTTCGCCCCAGCGCGGTAATGCCTTCACATCAAGACCCAGCAGATCAAGCGCCCGCCCCACACTATGAGTAATGATTTCATCGGGTGTTTGGGGACGTTGATACAGTGCCGGGACCGGGGGGAAAATGATCCCCCCCATTTCAGTAACGTGCTGCATGTTACGTATATGACCCAGATTTAAGGGTGTTTCTCGTGCCATTAATACCAGACGGCGTCGTTCTTTGAGTACCACATCGGCGGCGCGTGTCAGCAGGTTATCGCTCAGACCATGGGCGATCGCCGCCAGTGTACGCATTGAGCAGGGAGCCACCAGCATGCCTAAGGTTTTGAATGAACCACTGGAAATCGATGCGCCCAGATTATCACTGCTATGCACCACGTCGGCGAGGGCAATGACCTCCGCCATGTGATAATCCGTTTCCAGTACACAGGTTCTTTCTGCGCCCGGCGATACCACGAGGTGGACTTCTACATCCTGTTGTTGCAACAGTTCGAGCGCTTTCACCCCATACTGAAAACCCGATGCGCCGCTAATACCGACAATAATCCGTCTGGTAGTCATGGTCACTCCTTACTTAAAGTCCGGCAGGAAGCGTTTAACATCAACGTTTTTAAAGCGTGAACGCTCGAAATGCGCTTTAAGGCTAAATGGTACGGTGCAATCAAAAATCGTCTTGCACGACATCCCTTCCTGTAAAATGCTCGGGCTGTATTCAGGCACCTGTGACGGATCGAGCGGATGACAGCGAACCCCAGGAATAAAGACTGTGTCGACGTCACCCTGATAACGGGTCTGCATTGCCCACATCACATCATCGCTGTCGAAGATATCCACATCTTCATCAACCAGAATGACATGTTTGAGTTCCGGGAACGCAGAAAAAGCGAGCAGGGCAGCCTGACGCTGACGTCCTTCATCAACCGGAGACGATTTTTTAAACTGCATGACAGCAAGCAGTTTTCCGCCACCAGCGCTGTGCGCAAATACATTGAGCAATTTTCCGGGCATCGCGCGGTTGACCATATCGAGAATGCTGGCTTCAGTCGGTATCCCGGCCATATTGACATGTTCTTCACCCGGTCCGACGGTGGTACGCCAGATGGGATGGACGCGATGGGTCACCGCTTTCACCTTAATGACAGGCAACGCGGCTTTGGCGCTACCGGTGTATCCTGGAAATTCGGGCATCGCTTTCCCGGTATTGGTGTTCTGATCTTCTCTTACACGCACGTCCGGCAACAATTCACCTTCAATGATGATTTCCGCATGGGCGATGGCATATTCATTGATCGTCTTGCATTTTACCAGTTCCACTGGATGGCCTCGTAAAGCGCCAGCAACACTTAATTCATCAAAACCCAGTGGCGTTGTCGGCGGTTCAAAGCAGGCGGCAATTTCAATTGCCGGATCCACGCCGATACTGACAGAAATGGGAAGTGGCTTCCCGGCGGCCTCGGCTTTTTGACGAAAAGCATCAATATGACGACCCGGTGTTAACCACATTGACAGCTCATCACGGCTTTGCACGCATAAACGGTGGATAGTGATATCGGACTCACCGCTTTCAGGATCTGATGCGTAGCACAATCCCATGGTGATATAAGGCCCGGCATCTTCTTCTGTGTTGGTGGGCGCGGGCAACATGGTGCGCAAATCGAAGTTTGCGTCGCTCGCCAGGTGAACCACTTGTTGGCACACCGCGTTATCTGCACTCACTTTCACCGGGGGGATAGGATGTTGCACTGAATCTTTCAGTAAATGCCCCAGCTTTTCTGGCTCACATCCAAGAAAATGTCCAACACGCTGGCGTGATCCATTCAAACCGATAGCCACACTGATATCATTGAATCCTTTAATCTTATTGAAGACCATCACCGGGCCGTTTTTGCGCGTCGGCCGCATGCAGGTTCCGCCTGCACCGACATAACGGTAAACGCCGGATAATTCTGCATTGGGATCGACTTCAACCGAGGTGGTCACTAATTCACCCGGCAGGGTTTCTAAAAATGAAAGTGCTGATCGTAAGTCGTGTACCGGATTTTTTCCCGTTTTATTCGCATTTGACATAGCCATTCCTCTTATTAACATGCGGGCTTTTATTTTCCTGAATACTATTCTTTGCCACGGGCATCAACAAATACCATTTAGAGGGTAGTTTCCATATCAAAACGATCTGGCTTATTAATGGCATGGGTATTTTGGCGAAAAATAAAGGAAGTGTTAATGAGGATGCTGTAATTTATTGGATTCCATTAATAAATGCAATATTGTTATGATAATTGATAACATCACTCAACAAATTAATCATCACGACCAGTGTGTGGCGTATGAATGCGTGAATGGGCGTACAAAAATAACGCGGATGCCGCTTCAGCTCAGCAGGAAGGCACGTTTTTGATTGAATTTATTCCGCATTAGTGGCAAAATTTTCACCTGATTACTGTGGTTTTTTAGGGAATTGTATGGATCTGAAACGGCTGAAGTATTTTTGTAAGGTCATGGAGCAGGGATCCATCAGTCAGGCGGCCAGATTGTTGAATATGGCACAGCCGCCCCTCAGCAAACGTATTCAGGAACTGGAAGCCGAATTAAATGTTTCACTTTTTTTGCGTAATGGCAACAATATTGAACCTACCGAGGCAGGTTATTATCTGTATAAAAAATCATGTGAGATATTTCGCCAGATAGAAGATACCACGCGGGAAACAATACAAATAGCCAACCGCGAAGACCGTGTGTTGCGTATTGGGCTTACGCATTTGTTTCAGTCTTATTTCAGATCGCTTTTTTTAGAATTGCATCAACAAAATCCGCATGTCAAACTGAATATCTCAGTTTCAGATTCAAGCAATCTGGAATCTTATCTTCACGATGGCATGATTGATATTGCGCTTATTCAAAAACCTTACCGTTATGATGGTTTTGATTGCATTGCCTTTGCGCCGGTGCCGTTAGTGGCGGTGGTTAGTCACCAGTTATTGCCAGAAAAACCGGCAGGGGCGATACCTTATCTGGATATTGGCAAATTCCCATTATTATTGCTGCATCGGGCCCGTGATGCAGGAACGTATGAAATTTTGCTGGATCATTTCCGTAAAGGCGGTATTTACCCGCAAGTGATGATGCATATCACGCAACCCACCATTATCCTCGACTGGCTGGAATCAGGATTGCAGGCTGCCACACTGTTGCCTTCTTCTGAAGTGGATAGCAGTAAACTTCGACATTGCCATGTTCTGGAGGTCTTTCCTTCGCCACTGGTGTTTTTTCCGTCAATGGTCAAAATGCCGGTCACACCCTATATGAAAGAGGTGATGGAGCTTATCCAGCACGGCTATCCATTTCCTCTCTCGTCGGGACTGACGGCAGAACACGACACCGCCGCCAGCAACAGAGGCTGATGCGCAAGCGGTGTCGGCGAATCGGTTAAATCGGCAGGTATTCACCGGTGCCGTCTGGCCAGGGCGTCAGCAGATCGACTCCGTCTGCGGTAACCGCGACGGTATGTTCCCATTGCGCAGAAAGAGAGTGATCTTTGGTCACTACAGTCCAGCCATCGGGTAAGGTACGGGTCGCCGCTTTACCGATATTGATCATGGGTTCAATGGTGAAAATCATGCCAGGTTGCAGGACCAGGCCTTCACCGGGTTGACCATAATGCAATATTTGAGGATCGGGATGGTATTCCTGGCCTATGCCATGTCCGCAATATTCCCTGACTACCGAGAATCCTTTTTGCTGCGCAACGGATTGTATGGCATAGCCAATGTCGCCCAGTGTTGCCCCAGGTCTGACGCTATGGATACCGGCACGCATCGCATTATACGTGGTCTCAACCAGCAATTTGGCACGGATGCCGGGGGTCCCGACAAAAAACATCCGGCTGGTATCGCCAAACCAGCCATCTTTGATCAGTGCAACATCAATATTGACAATATCGCCATCCCGCAACACTTTTTTATCTGTCGGGATACCGTGGCATACAACATGGTTTACTGAAGCACAGATAGTCTTTTGATAACCGTGGTAGCCAATGTTCGCGGGAATGCAGTGAAGCGTATTGACGATGTATTGATAGCAAAGCTGATCAAGTTCTTCTGTGGTCACTCCGGGTTTAATATGGCTGGAAATCATCGCCAGCACTTCAGCCGCATAATGCCCGGCACTCCGTGCGTGTTCAATCCCGGCTTGTGAGTGCAAAACACCGTGATTCATTTTATCTCCTTTTGTTGAGTGGGGGACAGATTATCCATGTCTTGCTGATTAACCCGGCCAGAGGTAACGGGAAGGTTATCTTTCAATAGCATACGGGTTATATCCGTGTAGCTGGAATGGGGGTGCGTTTCTGCCAGCATGCCGATCCTGAGCCAGTACTCCGCCTGGGCGTTTATCGACCGGCAATACGCTTCACTGGCATAGCGAAGTTCATTGTGCATGAGATCCGAAATTTTAATGATGCCCACAGGGTGATTCCGAATATACGAAACATATATGAAGTGTATAAGAGTAGAAAAAGTTTGTCACGGGATAATCGAGGGGGACTTATCGACGGCCAACGTTTCTGCCTGTGAACGCACCTCAGCGCGGCATGATAACTGCGGGAATGAGGGTAAAGCGGGCGCAGCCTGGCCGCATTGATTGTCTCTGGCGGCTGAGCGATATGCCCAGGCTGAGACGACAATAAAAGATGGAAATAAGCCCAGGGACTCATGACGGCATAACGCATCAGAAGGGCTTTTGTTAAGTGATAATTAGTGGTTTTTTTTCTTTTCTTTACGGTGCCAGTAAGCCACGGTACGCAAGAGTTCAGGATCGGGCGCATGCTGCTGTTCAATATACTGGTTTATCATCAGCACATCGTCACCTTCACCGGTGATCCAGATAAAGTAATCCTGTTTGGGCAGGGTGAGTGTTCGGAGACGGTTGCGAATAATGTTTTCATCGCGGCGATTATCGTCCTGAATGAACCATTCAAGATTAAAATCGCTCAGATGAGAAAGATAGTCTTTATACGCATGATCGGTAATGGTAATTAACGCGGTGATGTTATTAATTTTATTTATTTTTTTCAGTGATTCAAGCCGTCTTCTCAGCGCGGGCATCCCGCTTTCATCACAGATATAGAGCTGGCTGGCATAGTCTTCTGGTATCACCATTGAGCCGCGCGGCCCGCCAATAACCAGGCTATCGCCCGGGCGGGCAGCAACGGCCCACGCGCTGGCGAGGCCACCCTGGTGAATATAGAAATCGATAGCCAGTTGATTTGACGCCTCGTCAAACAGTGGCGTGTAATCCCGCGAAGGAGGGCGATAACCGTCTTGCCAGACAATCCCATCACGGGTCACCTTGGGAGGGCTAAAGGGCGTGCCATTATCGTCAGGGAAAAACATTTTAATATGATCATCAAATCCTTTGGATACAAATCCGTCAAGGGCTGGCCCGGCAAAAATAACACGCTGGAAACCGGCGGAAATTTTCTCACTGGACTTCACGCTGATTTCTCGAAAATGCAATTCATTACGTAC
>JAATFO010000055.1 GCA_015655145.1 Enterobacterales bacterium
ATTCGCAAGGATGCATGAAAACAAGTAAATGGCTCCTCTGACTGGACTCGAACCAGTGACATACGGATTAACAGTCCGCCGTTCTACCAACTGAACTACAGAGGAATTGTGTGAACGGAGCGCATCATATCCACAGGGTGAGTGAGTGTCAACGCTAAATTACCTTACGCCGTTCGACTGCTCATCTCCTGAGCAAAAGCGTTAACACAACGAATTTTCAGCATAAAATTAAGACAAATAAAGGAGATATAAACACCAGGGTCACAGGTAAGCGGGCGTCATGCGGGTCCGTTTGTTTATAAGCACGAGAAAAATGGCCATAGCCCAGGGGAAATGCGTTGAAGGTGACGCGGGTACACTGAATAAATACACAAGAATTTCGGTAATGTGTTTTACCCGCGAGCGTTTCAGGCTGCTGAAAACCGGCTTCTTACCACGTGATATCCTGTGTATTGCGATGCGACACGGGTAAAGTATCCTGTCTGTTTTCACTGTGTGAAACAAAGAGAACCATGTATACACAAGTTGTCACAATTTCTGATGTATTCTCTGAGATTAACGCCATAAAACTTATGACATGTTATACAGTGACGATTTTTAAGGAATGAGTATGTGCTTATTTTTAAAAAAACAATGTTTAATTTCGGCAACTGTCCTGACTTTGGCTCTCGCCACAGGGGCAGCGATGGCGGCTGATATGCCTTCTTATGGCCCCCAGTTGCAGGGATTCGATTATCCTTATCCCCTTAAATATATTGATTTTATTTCTCAAGGTGCGCCTTTGCAGATGGGGTATATGGATGTGCAACCACAGGGGGCCAAAAATGGTCAAACCGTGGTGTTGATGCATGGCAAGAATTTTTGCGGCGCCACCTGGGACGACACCATCAAGGCGCTGACAGGCAAAGGTTATCGCGTGATTGCACCTGACCAGATCGGTTTTTGCAGTTCAACTAAACCTCAGCATTATCAATACACTTTCCAGCAGTTAGCTCAAAATACCCATGATCTGTTGAAAAGCCTGAAGGTGAATAATGCAGTGATTGTCGGACATTCTACGGGAGGAATGCTGGCAACACGCTATGCCTTAATGTATCCGCAGCAGGTCGCAAAATTGGTATTAGTCAACCCCATTGGTCTTGAAGACTGGAAGGCTAAAGGCGCGCCGTATCGTACTGTTGATCAATGGTATGACCGTGAGCTGAAACTTTCAGCGAAAAGTATTCATGATTATGAACTGAAAACCTATTACGTCGGCAAGTGGAAAGCGGAATACGATCGCTGGGTCGATATGCTGGCTGGTTTGAATAGTGGGCCGGGGCATAAGCTGGTTGCCTGGAATTCGGCGCTGATCTACGACATGATCTTCACCCAACCGGTTATCTATGAGTTTAAAGATTTGCGTGTGCCGACCACGCTGATGATTGGGACCGCAGATACCACCGCCATCGGCAGTGATATTGCCCCAGCAGAGGTCAAAGCTCGCCTGGGACATTACAATATTTTGGGTGTGCAGGCGGC
Source organism: Enterobacterales bacterium (assembly GCA_015655145.1). Lineage (GTDB taxonomy): Bacteria > Pseudomonadota > Gammaproteobacteria > Enterobacterales > Enterobacteriaceae > JAATFO01. The sequence goes on from JAATFO010000055.1 coordinate 1,522, forward strand.
AAAGCATATTCCACACGCCAAACTGATCACATTTAAAGGACTGGGACATGCGCCGCAAATGGAAGAACCCGCAAAGTTTAATCAGGCTTTATTGAACGTTTTGCACTAAGAGCATCAGGCTGGCTAACCGCCCAATGATGAAAAAGAGGATGCCAGGTGGATAAGGCTGTCTGGCATTTTTTTATGCTTCTTTCCATGAGATACGTTTAATCATGTTTCCAGTCAGTGGACGGTATCACTATCATTTTGCCTTTTCCGTTCACTGACTAAACGTTGCAAAGTGTCTTGTTTATAAAACTGCATGAAGTGTTGGTAAATTCGGGGGAAACGATCAGCCAGTAATTCTGGCGCGCTGAAAAAATATTCAGACAATACGGCAAAACACTCCGCTGCATCGGTGGCGGCATAGGCATCAATTGTCGATGCATTTTCACCAACAGAATCAATCTCTTCCTGAATGTTTTTCATCGCGGCATGTAAATCATGTTCCCAGACAGCAACATCGCGTAATGGAATAGCCGGCACACCATTAGTGTGACCATTACCGCGCGCATCAAGTTTATGTGCGACTTCATGAATGATTAAATTAAAGCCAGAAAGATCGAAAGAGTCCTGAATATCCAGCCAGTTAAGAATAATCGGTCCCTGTTGCCAGCTTTGGCCGGATTGCGCCATCCGTTCATTGTGCACCAGACCGAAATCGTCTTGCCATTCGTCGTCCACAATAAAAGGGGTGGGATAAATCATCACTTCGTGAAAGCCATCAAGCCATTCCAGGCCCAGCTTTAGTACCGGCAGGCAAAACAGCAGCGCAATACGTGCGCTGCATAGCTCATTAAGGGTAAAGCCCTGCAGGGGAGCCAGACGTTTCTGGCGCAAGAAGCGGCTGGCCAGACGGATCAATGATTGTTCATCGCTTTCGCTCAGTGCAGAAAAGATGGGGACAGATAATGCCTGTTGCCAGGGAAGCGGCGCAGATTGTTCTGAACTATTTTCTTTCCATGGCCATTTTATCATCAAGATACTCACTTTTCTTTGTCGTTATATGGGGGTTATCTCTACTAAATACGTCTGAATTCAATCACCCAAACCCATGGATTTGCCTCCCAACTGGATGCACCATACTGTATTTCCCAGTTCTTTTTATACGCTTCTTTAGGTTTAACCGATCCGCTGTTCAGGGTAAAAAAATTATTCAGGAAATGGACGTCGGTTTGTACACCTTCGGCGGTGATATCATCATCGCTGATATCCTGAATGCGTTCAGCTCTAACTGCCGTGATTAACAAGTTAACACGGCTGGCCCAGCGTGGCATATGAATACCCGTTTGCCAGCCAATACTCTCATTATGACTATCCTGGGAGCCATCGAATTTATTTCTGTCGACACGATACTGGCAGTATTTCGTCTGACGAAATGCGGCAGGCGTATGCTGATATTCGACAATCAATTCGGGCGGTATTAGCGGACCACGCCAGGATTCGCGTAGCCATAAGTGGTCGCCAGGTTGACCAAAGGGACATTGATAGCGCAGATCGGCCATCGACATCATTTGTCTGCCTTGCTGGTGATTGCTGAGTACATCAACAGCATAACAGCCTTCGTGATTATCCTGGCCTGGTGCAAACGTCAGGGATTTCATAATTCGTCGGGTCTGGGTTTGTTGGCCAGTTAACAAGGAGCGAATCCGTTGCTCAGGAAAAAGGATTGGCCGTTCTTTCATTACATACCTCTAATTATACCCAATGTTGAAAATACGGGCAGGGTTGCTGATGTGGCTATCAGCTAAATTCCGGCATAGAACACTATAAAATATTTTAATAAATTTACAAAAAAATGATGAGGGTAATTTATCAAATTGAATCAATACATGCTCATTTGTCAGTAGAGTAAGGGCGGGAGTAGTCAGTAATCGCTATGTTCGGGGGGGATTATACAGATCTGATTCAGATGGCTGGCCGCTTATCTATCATAATATTTTATGTTTATTGGTTTTTAAACTATCAGCGGAGTGACAGTGAATAGCCGTATTACGGTTATAGGGCGGCGCTTTCCGGTAAAGCGATATCCGGAAGAGACAATCAGGCGGTTTCTGCCTTCTTCCCCCGATGTTCGGCGGTTGCGTTATTTCGCCTCATCATTAATCATATTTGCAGTCATTACGCGTGCGGAACCTGCGGCGGAGCCGGTTTTCGTGGTTTAATTAGCATGGCCGGCATGAGATTGCTCACCGGCGGGAGAGGTGTGGGGTGATCAGGTTCTGGCAAACAAGATTTGAACAATGGCTTCGGGCCAACGGGCCGCAACAAGATCATGCGCATGATGTGGCGCATTTGCGTCGTGTCTGGTTAACCGCGCAGCGTATTATGCAGGGTACCGAGGCGGATGCATTGGTGGTACTGGCGGGTAGCTATTTCCATGATGTGGTCATGATGCCGAAAAATCATCCGGAACGGCATCAGGCCTCATTCTACGCAGCGGCGGCAACGCGAAGTATTTTATGTGATGCCTTTCCTGATTTCCCACCGGTTTTGCACGATGCGGTTGCACATGTCGTTGCGTCGCACAGTTTTAGCGCCGGAATGACAGCTAAAACGCTGGAAGCCAAAATTGTGCAGGATGCCGATCGGCTTGAATCATTAGGGGCTATCGGGTTGGCTCGCGTTTTTTATATTGCGGGGGGATTGGGAAGCGCATTATTTGATAGCGATGATCCGCTGGCAAAGTCACGAGAATTGGATGATCGTCACTGGGCGTTGGATCATTTTCAGCAAAAGCTGTTTACCTTGCCTGATACCATGCAAACGCTTGAGGGAAAACGACTGGCGCAGCATAATACTGACTTTCTGGTGCACTATCTGGCGAAACTTTGTGCTGAATTACAGGGTGACCTCTGTCACGTTGATGACGCAGTGCTAAAAAATTTCAGCCCTTATGGAAACCTAAACAAGCCACTGTCGTGAAATCTCCCGATGTGCATGGTGCATGCCCGAGCAGTGCGACAAAAGTATTTTGTTTTGCGATGGCGACACCGTCTCCTGCCTTTTTCTCATAAACCTAACGGTAACCGGGTTAAAATAATGACGGAAATACAGCACCCGGAAAGGTTCATCACGTTTTCTGCTGACAGCATGCGGTTAATGGGGTGGGGTGGAAAATAGCGCCGCGCGGAGCAATCAGTGAAAGAAAAATGCGTTGCAGGTTGAAACAACACGAATTTCTCGCTCATACTGCCATAACTTACTTCTCTGCTAAGGATCTCTCTCATGGCTGAAGAAACTATTTTCAGTAAAATTATTCGCCGCGAAATACCGGCTGACATTGTTTACCAGGATGAACTGGTTACCGCATTTCGTGATATCGCCCCTAAAGCGCCAATACATCTGTTGATTGTGCCCAATGTGCTAATTCCAACCGTGAATGATGTTACCGCCGCCGATGAGGCCGCGTTGGGGCGGATGTTTACCGTCGCCGCGAAGATTGCACAAGAAGCGGGGATTGCTGAAGACGGCTATCGCCTGATTGTTAACTGCAATAAACATGGCGGTCAGGAAGTCTATCATGTGCATATGCATCTGGTTGGCGGCCGTCCACTGGGTGCGATGACCTCTCATTGAGTGTTCAGGAGCTTTCCACCATGCGTATATCCCTGGCGGCGGCTTCGCTATTGCTGGTCCTGACGGGCTGCAATAGTGAAAAACCGACGATCAATACCGCTCAATCCCTGGTGATGGAGTCATCGGTACTGTCGGCGGGGATCATCACTGACGCACCGGTGATATCAGGCCAACAGGGGCAGCAACGTGCATCTGCGGTATTGTATAACCAGCAGGAGAAGCCGGTTCAGGTTAATTATCGTTTTTACTGGTATGACGATACAGGTCTGGAAATTTTGCCTTTTGAACAAGCCCGAACGGTGGTGGTGCCTGCTCATGCAAAGGTGGAGATTGCCTCACAGATTGGCAATCTGAGCGCGAGCAACACCCGACTTTATCTCTATTTGTAAGGGGAAGATTGTGATCCGAAGTGTTAACCGCGGCGGCATAATACTCATGGCGCTGATCCTGGCGGGTTGTATTAATCGGCAGTTACCGCCGGCAAAAACACCGGCACCGGTGACGCCGGCGCAACCCACGGAGCCGGTTCAGCCGCCCCCTCCGGTGCAACCACCGGTTGAGGTTGTTCCACAGCCGCCCAGAATGGCCAGCCTAAACTGGGATGCCAGTATGCAACCACTGGTGGCGCAAATGTTGCAAGTTGACGGCATAACGCCGGGCAGTGTGTTATTGGTTGATCGCATCAAAAATAGCACCAACGGTAATGTACAAACGGCAAAGGCCACTGCGGCATTACAAAATGCGCTAAGCAATAACGACAAGTTCACGCTGGTCACGGCACAACAATTAAGTCTTGCCAGACAGACTCTGGGTTTGTCACCCGAAGATAGCCTGACATCGCGCAGTAAGGCGATTGGCCTGGCTCGTTATGTGGGTGCGCAATATGTGCTGTACAGTAATGCGTCAGGTGATGTGAAATCGCCGTCGTTGCAAATGCAACTGATGCTGGTACAGACGGGCGAAATCATCTGGTCGGGTAACGGTGACGTACAATATTGATCCTGTTCTGCAACGCCTGATCAGGCAACAGATACCGGCGGCTTCGGCTGCCGGTTCTTTTTCTCCGCTGCCGGGTATCGGTTGTCTCAGCGGCAAAGTTACCTGGGGTGAAGAGCAATGGCTGGCGCGAGGCAGCATCCGTCGATCGCTGCCGTTCATTAATCGCCAGCGCGAGTGCCGTATTCTGAAAAAACTGACCAAAACCAGATTAGGGCCGCGAGTGATCGGTTATGCTCCACCGTGGCTATTGCTCGAATGGCGGACGGGTGAAAGCCTGACTGCGGCTGATTTTAGTGCCCGTTTGCCAGAACTCAGCCAACTGATGACGCAGTTGCATCACCAACCGCCAACCGGCTATCGGTTATCTTTGTTGTCGCTATTACAGACATACTGGCAACGGTGCCAGCAGCGGACGATACGCTGGCAACGTGCCTTGCGCCGGTTACAACAACAAGGCGAACCCGCACCGCTGCGTCTGGCACCGCTACATATGGATATTCACAGCGGAAATGTCCTTGATGATGGTCAGCAATTGCGATTAATCGACTGGGAATACGCGGCAGATGGCGATATTGCGCTGGAACTGGCGGTCATGTGCCGGATGAACGCATTATCACCTGCGGAATGTGATGCTTTGATTAAGCATTATGCGGCACAGAACTGCCTGCCTGTCGGGGTGCTGACCCGACAAATTTATCGCTGGCAGCCCTGGTTACGTCTGCTGATCGCCAGCTGGACGCAGTGGCGATCCGAGCAGCACAATGATGCCCGGCTCCAGCGTGATGCGCTTGCTGCCTGGCAATGTATTTGATGGCGTTTTTGCCGGTAAAAACGCGCCTGAATCCTTAATGGCAGGCGGATGAAGCAAAAGGAGTTTTATTGATGGTGACGTCTATGCCCGGCCCGGTGATGCTGGATGTTCAGGGTTATGCGCTGGATGCGGAAGAGCGCGAAATGTTACAACACCCGTTGGTTGGCGGGTTGATTTTATTTAGCCGTAATTATCATGATCCGGCACAATTGCGCGAACTGGTACGGCAAATTCGCGCGGCTTCGCGGGTGCGTTTAGTGGTTGCGGTTGATCAGGAGGGCGGGCGGGTACAGCGCTTCCGTGAGGGGTTCACGACTTTACCGGCGATGCAATCGTTTGCCGCATTGCATGAGGCGCAACGGGCCGGTGAGTTGGCGCGAACCGCCGGATGGCTGATGGCGAGTGAAATGATCGCCATGGATATTGATATCAGCTTCGCGCCAGTGCTGGATATTGGTCATATCAGCGCCGCCATTGGCGAACGCTCTTTTGCGGACGACCCAGCGCTGGCGCTACAACTGGCGCGTTGCTTTATTGCCGGTATGCATGACGCCGGTATGAAAACCACCGGCAAACATTTTCCGGGACATGGTGCGGTCAGCGCGGACTCTCATAAAGAAACACCGCGCGATAATCGTGATGAAGCGACGATTCGTCGCCATGATATGGCGATTTTTCGCACTTTGATCGCGGAGCAGGCGCTTGATGCCATCATGCCCGCCCATGTTATCTATACTGATGTTGATGACCGTCCGGCCAGTGGTTCGGCACACTGGCTGAAGACGGTGCTGCGTGGCGAGCTGGGATTTGATGGCGTGATTTTCTCGGACGATTTGTCAATGGCCGGGGCGGCGATTATGGGCAGTTATGCTGAGCGTGCCCAGGCTTCTCTGGATGCAGGCTGCGACATGATTCTGGTGTGCAACCATCGAGCTGGTGCAGTCAGTGTGCTGGATAATTTGTCACCGATCAAAGCGCAACGTGTCAGCCGGTTATACCATCAGGGTTCATTTACCCGTCAACAATTGCTGCAGTTACCGCGCTGGAAGGCGGCGCATAATGAATTATGCACACTGCAGTCACGTTGGCTGGCGCATAAGGCGTCGGGCAAATAATGGTTTGCCCGGGCGAGCCAACTTACGCTGAGGATAACGATGATCATTTATCTGCACGGTTTCGATTCCAGTAGTCCGGGCAACCATGAAAAAGTGTTGCAACTGCAATTTATTGATGCAGATGTGCATCTGTTGAGCTACAGCACATTACATCCTAAACACGATATGCAACATCTATTGAAAGAGACGGATAAACTGTTACAGCGCAGTGAGGATGGACGGCCCCTTATTTGTGGTGTCGGGCTGGGTGGTTACTGGGCGGAACGCGTTGGTTTTTTGTGCGATACTCGGCAGGTGATTTTCAATCCCAATCTCTTTCCTTTTGAGAATATGACGGGAAAAATAGATCGCCCTGAAGAGTATGTGGATATCGCCACCAAATGTGTCGGCAATTTCCGTGAGAAAAATCGTGACCGCTGCCTGACAATTTTGTCACGCCATGATGATGCGCTGGATAATCAGCGTACGGCCAGAGAACTGCATAGTTTTTATGAAATTATATGGGATGAGATGGAATCCCATAAATTTAAAAATATTTCGCCGTATTTACAACGGATCAAGGCCTTCAAGACACTGGGATGAACACGGCGGTTTCAGTCAGTGCGGTTCATGCTGTCGTCGGTCATTCAATCAATAAAGCGGGGAGCATCCGCTAATATCCTTAAATCTTGTCCCGGCTGGCATTATTGGCGTAGTCAGTCTGGACACGGGTAGCGTACAGCAGCGCGGATATATCTCCGCTGGTTCATACTGCCTCCCGCGAGACGTCCCCTTGCGTGTTCACCACGATTGCGTATCGCATTACGATTGACCTCGGGCACCCGTTTTGGCGGTCCAGTGGAAATATTTTCGCTCGTCTCCTTGCTGTAAAGCAGAATCGATTAAGCTCTTTTGTCATCAATGTTGTGAGAAAAATTGACTTGGGTCAATTTTGGTATGATCAACACATCCCGTCATGTTATTCTGTCGCCATTGTTATTAACTTCGTCAACCCTATGTTTATAAAGGTTTTAACTAACCTTTCATTAACTATTGGTTTACATTTTGAGGGGGTCGTTTTGACTACATCAATGAAAAAGATTGTTATTGTTGGCGGTGGTGCTGGGGGGCTGGAACTGGCAACCCAACTCGGGCACCGATTAGGTCGGAAAAATAAGGCAGAAATCACGCTGGTTGATCATAACCATAGCCATTTATGGAAACCATTGCTGCATGAAGTCGCCACCGGATCGCTGGACGAAGGGATTGATGCCTTGAGTTATCTGGCGCATGCACGCAACCATCATTTTCACTTCCAACTGGGCAGACTGACGGGCCTTGATCGTGCCAACAAACGCCTGCAACTGGCAGAAATTCGTGATGCAAAGGATGAACTGCTGGTGCCGGCGCGGGAAATTGATTATGACACGCTGGTCATGGCGCTGGGCAGTACGTCAAACGACTTTGGTACGCCAGGGGTGAAAGATCACTGCATTTTCCTCGATAATCCACATCAGGCGCAGCGATTCCATAATGAAATGCTCAATCTGTTTCTGAAGTTTTCCGCCAGCGACGATGTGACAGGCCACGTTAATATTGCGATTGTCGGTGGGGGCGCTACCGGTGTGGAACTGTCCGCTGAGTTGCATAATGCAGTGAAACAGCTCCACAGTTATGGTTATAAAAGCCTTGATAATCAGGCGTTGAATGTGACGCTGGTAGAAGCAGGCGAACGTATTCTGCCCGCGCTGCCGGTACGTATCTCCACTGCTGCGCATCACGAACTGAGCAAACTGGGTGTCCGGGTGTTGACACAAACCATGGTGACCAGTGCGGAAAAAAATGGCCTGAAAACTAAATCGGGTGAGTTTATTGAGGCCGACCTAATGGTTTGGGCCGCTGGGATCAAGGCGCCTGATTTCATGAAAGAGATTGGTGGCCTGGAGACTAACCGTATCAACCAACTGGTGGTAAAAGAGACGTTGCAGACCACGCGCGATGACGATATCTACGCCATTGGTGATTGTGCTTCCTGTGCATTACCTTCCGGGGGATTTGTCCCGCCACGCGCGCAGTCCGCGCATCAAATGGCCTCACTGGTGTTAGGGAACATACTTGCTCAAATGAAAGAGCAGAGCCTGAAAGCGTATGTTTATAAAGACCACGGGTCGCTGGTTTCACTGTCGCGTTTCAGCACCGTCGGGAGTCTGATGGGCAATCTGATGCGAGGCTCCATGATGGTGGAAGGGCGTATAGCGCGTTTCGTCTATATTTCGTTATACCGCATGCATCAGATTGCGCTGCACGGTTATTTCAAAACCGGTCTGATGTTGCTGGTGGGCAGTATTAACCGCGTTATTCGCCCACGACTGAAACTGCACTAAGAACGGGTAATGTCCGGCCAGAGCAATCCCGGCCTGGCAGCCTTATTTTTATGTTATAGCGATGTGCACCTCGCTATAACATAATCTAATGATAAGAACACTCTGAAAAAGGTTTTTCTTATCACCATTTGCCGCTTTCTTCCTGTTATCTGATTGCCGCTTTTCCTTCCCTTCTGCAAAATTCCCTATAATGATCACGTCGTCTCGCGCACGCCGTATACGCCTTCACTGCAAAGAAATGCGCAGAAGCAGGAATGCGCGGTAACCCTTCAGGAGAATTCCCGGTGAATAAATCAATGTTAGCGGGTATAGGTATTGGCGTTGCGGCCGCACTGGGTATCGCTGCTGTCGCCAGCATGAATGTTTTCACTGGCGCCCCGCAATATGCGCAGGTACTCTCCGCCACCCCGATTAAAGAAACCATTAAAAATCCCCGGAAAGAGTGCCATAACGTAACACGGACCCAACGTCGTGCAGTGCAGGACGAACATCGTATCGCCGGATCCGTGCTGGGCGCTGTTGCCGGTGGTGTACTCGGTCACCAGTTTGGCGGCGGTCGCGGTCGAGATGTCGCAACGGTTGCTGGCGCACTGGCGGGGGGCTATGCCGGTAATCAGGTACAGGGGGGATTGCAGAATCGAGATACCTATACAACGAACGAACAACGTTGTCAGACGGTGTATGATAAACAGGAAAAAATGCTGGGTTACGATGTCACGTATAAAATTGGTGACCAGCAGGGGAAAATTCGGACAGAGAACGATCCGGGTACGCGTATTCCACTGGATCGTAACGGCCAGCTTATTCTGAACAACAATCAGGCATGATACTGGCTTGGGGGACGATGATTTCGCCCCCAGACCGGTGGGAATTAAGCCGCTGCATTCTCGCGCATCTGAGCGATAAAATCGCGTATCCATTGCATTCGCACTTTGCGATCAGATAAGTCCCGCATAAACTTCAAGCGTGTTGGTCCGTCAAGGCGCCAGTGCTGGGGATCCTTCTGCAACAAACCAATCAGCCATATTGGATCGACGCTATTTTTTTCAGCAAATTCAATAAATCCGCCATTATCACTACTTTCAATGCGACGAATACCGAGCTTCTGTGCCGTCAGACGCAAGGTGGCAATATCCAGCAGATGACGAGCAGCATCGGGTAAACGGCCAAAACGATCGATCAATTCCACTTTGAGTTCATTCAGCGTTATTTCGTTTTGAGCGCTGGCAATATTTTTGTAGAAAGCAAGACGGGTACCCACATCGGGAATGAAATCATCCGGTAGCAGTGACGGGATGCGCAGTTCAATCTCGGTCTGGCTACGGGTGAGATCTTCCAGTGAGGGTTCGCGCCCCTCTTTTAACGCCGCGACGGCATTTTCCAGCAGTTCCATATACAGTGAGAAACCGATGGTTTCCATTTGTCCGCTCTGATCTTCCCCCAGCAGCTCGCCCGCACCGCGGATTTCCAGGTCATGCGTCGCAAGGGCAAATCCCGCGCCTAAATCTTCCAGCGAAGCCAGTGCCTCCAGCCGTTTATGGGCATCAGAGGTCATGGCTTTCGGATGGGGTGTTAACAGCCAGGCATAAGCCTGGTGGTGTGACCGGCCGACGCGACCACGCAACTGATGGAGCTGTGCCAGACCAAAATGATCGGCACGCTCAATGATAATGGTATTGGCGGTGGGAATATCGATCCCGGTTTCAATGATGGTGGTACAAACCAGGACATTAAAGCGCTGATGGTGAAAATCATTCATCACGCGTTCCAGATCCCGTTCACGCATTTGCCCGTGGCCAATGGCGATGCGCGCTTCCGGTACCTTTTCCGCCAGACGTTGTGCAGCTTTAGCAATATTCTCCACGTCGTTATACAGGTAATAAACCTGACCACCGCGCAGGATTTCACGCAAGATGGCTTCACGTACCACCAGATCGTCATGTTGCCGCACAAATGTTTTAACTGCCAGACGACGGGCGGGCGGGGTGGCAATAATTGACAAATCACGCATTCCGCTCATGGCCATATTCAGTGTCCGGGGAATCGGCGTCGCGGTTAACGTCAGGATATCGACATCGGCGCGCATTGCTTTGATCCGTTCTTTATGGCGAACACCAAAACGGTGTTCTTCGTCAACCACCAACAAACCGAGATCGCGCCATTTAAGGTCGCTCATCAGTAATTTGTGCGTGCCGATTAAGATATCGACTTTACCTTCCCGGACATCTTCCAACACCTGGATTTGTTCTTTGGCGCTACGAAACCGCGACAACATTTCAATACGTACCGGCCAGTTAGCAAAGCGGTCACGGAAATTATCATAGTGCTGTTGTGCCAGTAACGTGGTGGGCACCAGCACGGCGACTTGTTTGTGGTTTTCTACCGCAAGAAAAGCCGCGCGCATTGCTACTTCAGTTTTACCGAAGCCAACATCGCCGCACACCAGACGATCCATTGCCAGCGGCTGGCACATATCGCTCAATACGGCGTTAATCGCCTGTGCCTGGTCGGGCGTGGTTTCAAAGGGGAAACTTTGGCAAAACAACTGGTATTGCTCACGATCATGTTTAAAGGCAAATCCCGTTTTTACTGCGCGTTGGGCATAAATATCCAGTAGTTCTGCCGCAACATCACGCACTTTCTCGGCTGCTTTCTGCCGTGCGCGTGTCCAGACATCACTGCCCAGTTTATGCAACGGCGCATGATCTTCGGCACCGCCGGCATAACGGCTAATCAGGTGCAGAGAGGACACCGGGACATAAAGTTTGGCTTCATTGGCGTATGACAGCATCAGGTACTCCCCTTTAATGCCGCCGGTTTCCAGCGTGGTCAGGCCGATATAACGCCCCACGCCATGCTCAAAGTGAACCACCGGTTGTCCGGGATGCAATTCAGCCAGGTTGCGGATTAATACATCCGGATTGATGGTTCGGCGGTTGTCCTGACGGGGACGGCTAACACGTTCACCCAGAAGATCGCTTTCACAAATCAATGCGCGCTGGCGGAAATGATCAATAAAACCGTGTTCACTGGCACCGGTCATTAAATAATGGCCGGGCGCCAGTACATCATCCAGACGGTGGATAGCTTTGGGCTGTACTTTAATGCGAGCCAGTAATTCTTGCAGCGTTTCGCGCCGACCTTCACTTTCAACGGAGAAAATCACCGCGCCGGTGAATTGTTCCAGAAAGCGGCGCAAATTGTCGAGCGGCGCTTTCGTCTGGGCCTGTACCGCCAGGTTGGGCAGCGGCTGGTAAGCCAGGTTGCTGTTAGCCGCCTTATCGGTCAGCGTGTCTGTTTTTAATTGCACCCGTGGCCACTGTTTCAGTGCGTTAAACAGGGCATCAGTGCGCAGCCACAAACTCTCCGGCGGCAGTAGTGGACGCATGGGATCAATGCGACGACTGTCAAATCGTGTTAATACATCTTGCCAGAAGCGTTCCGCACTGGCTTCCAGATCGCCAGTATTCACAATTAAGGTATTTTTCGGTAAGTAGCTGAACAGTGTCGACAGGGGTTGTGCGAAAAATAGCGGTTGCCAGTATTCAATCCCGGCGGGCAACGTGCCTTTACTCACTTGTTGATAGATATGCTCGGCTTCGCGTCGAATATCGAAGTGTTCACGCCACTGGCTGCGAAACAACTCAATAGCGGCTTTATCGGTGGGAAATTCGTGCGCCGGCAACAGATTGATGGCCTCGACCTCTTCAAGGCTGCGTTGTGTATCAACATCGAATATCCGCAGGCTATCGATTTCGTCATCGAAAAAATCAATCCGGTAGGGGTGGACGCTGCCCATAGGAAACAGATCGAGCAGGGCGCCGCGCGTCGCATATTCACCGTGTTCCATCACTTGATCAACATGGCGGTAACCTGCCTGTTCCAGTTGGTCGCGGAGCGCATCGCGTGAGCGCTGCTGACCTTTCTTCATCACCAGCGCATGGCCGTGCAAATAGCTGTGCGGACAGACGCGCTGCATCAGGGTGTTCACGGGCAAAATTAACAGGCCATTTTGATACCCCGGCAATTGATAGAGCGTCGAGAGTCGCGAAGAAATGATTTCCTGATGCGGGGAGAAGCTGTCAAACGGTAACGTTTCCCAGTCTGCCAGGGTGTTCACCGGACAATCAGTAAATTGCCGGATTTCGTCCTGCAGGCGTAAGGCTGTTTGCATATCGGGGGCAATCAACATCACGGGGCCGTGATGACGTTCGGCGATTTCCGCGCATTCGACGGCACACGCCGCGCCGGTTAACTGCCCCAGCAAGCGTTGTTCACCGGCTTTGACGGGCAGAGAATAGCGAGTTTGTTCTGGCATAGTCGTTTCGACGTTCTCTTCATTTATTTTCAGGGCGTAATCATTCCACAGAATGCCGCAGGGATCACCTGCTGGCGTAGGCTTTTTACACGCACAGCAAAAAACCACGGGCGGGGAACCGCGCATCGTCCGACCGCGGCGGCATTGAGTACAGTAGGATATGATGAGGACAAGGCAGCGCAATGCCTGCCGGGAGCAGCCCGGAATGCAGTGCATTAATCATTATCTGGCAGCTATTGTCGGGCTATTTTGGTGATTGCTGGGTGTAGTGCATTTTTGGCTGGTCAACATTGGCCCAGGCAAGCTCGGTCTCCAGATGATAACTGTGTGTACCATCATCCCATTTAACGTAATAGCCGGTTGGCGCATCGGCTTGTTCGAAAACATTGACTATCTCACCTTTGATATCGCCGGATTTGTGTTTCACAATACTGCCGTTGGGATATCTGAACATGATTGATCTACTCCTGTACACTCAAAACATCTACATCATTACTCACATCACAACACCGAAACCAGGGGAATGATTACTCACGCGGAAGAGTAATCGTACAACCGCTGGTAGGTATTGTCTTTTTTTTCTGCGGATTTAGCTGTCTGAATCATTCTGACGTATCTTTACCGCCAACACGGCCGCTTAGTGGTTCCATAAAGCAGGCCGCTCCTTTATCATCCTGAATATGTTGCTTTAACCACCGCCAAAAGACGGATTCCATGTACCAACCTGTCACGTTATTCATCGGCCTGCGTTATATGCGTGGGCGGGCTGCCGATCGTTTTGGTCGGTTTGTCTCCTGGCTTTCCACCATCGGCATAACGCTTGGCGTATTAGCGCTGGTCACTGTACTGTCGGTGATGAATGGCTTCGAGCGTGAGCTCGAAAATAATATTCTTGGATTGATGCCGCAGGCATTGCTCACCCGTTCTACGGGGTCCATCAATCCGCAGCAGATGCCGGTTACGCAGTTACATTTGCAGGGCGTGAAACGGATTGCACCGTTGACCACCGGCGATGTGGTCTTGCAGAGTGCCCACAGTGTTGCGGTAGGGGTGATGTTGGGGGTGCAGCCAGAAACGCAAGATCCCCTGACGCCTTATCTTGTCGATGTCAGGCAGAGTGTATTACAACCCGGCCAGTATCGGGTGATTCTCGGTGAGCAACTGGCCGGACAACTCGGGGTAAAACGCGGTGATACCTTGCGGTTGATGGTGCCCTCCGCCAGCCAGTTCACCCCAATGGGCCGCGTACCCAGTCAACGTCTGTTTACTGTTAGCGGTACCTTTGCCGCTAACAGCGAAGTGGATGGCTATCAGATGCTGGTCAATCAACAAGACGCCTCGCGTCTGATGCGTTATCCGGCAGGCAACGTCACGGGTTGGCGTTTGTGGCTCAATGAACCGCTGGCCGTTGACCGTACCAGCCTGCAACCCTTACCAGACGGTTTGATATGGAAAGACTGGCGTGAGCGTAAAGGCGATCTTTTCCAGGCGGTAAGCATGGAAAAAAACATGATGGGTTTGCTGATCAGCCTGATTGTGGCGGTAGCAGCCTTTAATATTATTACGTCGCTGGGGCTGCTGGTGATGGAGAAACAAGGCGAAGTGGCTATCTTGCAAACGCAGGGGTTAACGCGTCGTCAAATCATGCTGGTGTTTATGGTTCAGGGTGCCAGCGCCGGGATTATTGGCGCATTATTGGGGACGTTATTGGGGGTACTACTGGCCAGTCAGTTAAATAATCTAATGCCGGTGATCGGTATCTTCCTTGACGGCGCGGCGTTACCGGTAGCGATTTCTCCTGGACAAGTAGCGGCCATCGCTCTGGCGGCGATGGTGATCGCGCTGCTTTCCACTTTTTATCCATCCTGGCGCGCGGCCGCCGTTCATCCTGCTGAGGCGTTACGCTATGAGTAATTCAATACTGTTGCAATGTGACAATCTGTGTAAACGCTATCAGGAAGGCAGTGTACAAACAGAGGTGCTGCGCAATGTCTCATTCAGTATTCAGCCGGGCGAAATGGTGGCGATTGTCGGCAGTTCCGGTTCCGGGAAAAGCACCTTGCTGCATCTGTTGGGTGGGCTGGATTCACCCACTTCGGGCGATGTTATTTTTGATGGCAACTCATTGAATGGTATGTCTTCTTCCGCCAAAGCGGATCTCCGTAACCGTGAGCTGGGATTTATTTATCAGTTTCATCATTTATTGACTGATTTCAGTGCACTGGAAAACGTGGCAATGCCATTGCTGATTGGGAAAAAACATAAAAATGAAGCGCAGGATCGGGCGCGGGCGATGCTCAGCGCCGTGGGGCTGGAGAAACGTGCGGCACACCGACCTTCTGAGCTCTCCGGGGGAGAACGCCAGCGTGTCGCTATTGCCCGCGCACTGGTGAATAATCCTCGTCTGGTGATGGCCGACGAGCCTACCGGTAATCTTGATGCGCGTAATGCGGATGCTATTTTTAATCTGCTCGGCGAATTGAATGCGCAACAGGGGACGGCATTTCTGGTGGTCACGCATGATCTGCATCTGGCGCAACGACTGACGCGTCAAATGGAAATGCATGACGGTCAATTACGCGCTGAACAGACACTGACGGGAGCGCAATAATGGTGCCGTTATCGCTGGTGTTGGGCATGCGTTTTAGCCGTGGCCGGCGACGCGGCGGCATGGTTTCGTTGATTTCGATTATTTCCACGCTGGGGATAGCGCTCGGTGTTGCAGTATTGATTGTCGGCCTGAGCGCGATGAACGGTTTTGAACGTGAACTGAATAACCGTATTCTGGCGGTGGTGCCGCACGGGGAAATTGAACCGGTGAATCCACCATTCACTGGCTGGCAGCAGATGATCCCCCGAATTGAGCACGTTGCAGGTATTGCCGCCGCCGCGCCGTATATCAATTTTACCGGGCTGGTCGAAAGCGGGGCGAAGTTACAGGCTATCCAGGTGAAAGGCGTCGATCCACAACAGGAAATGCGCCTTAGTGCGTTGCCACAATTTGTACTTAACCATGCATGGTCAAGCTTTGCTGCGGATAAACAGCAGATAATCATTGGCAACGGGGTGGCAAAGTCGCTCAATATTCGTCAGGGCGACTGGCTGACCATTATGATCCCGAATAATGCAGGGCAGAACACCTTGTTGCAACCGAAGCGTATCCGATTGCAGGTGAGTGGTATTTTACAACTAAGCGGTATGCTTGATCACAGCCTCGCGCTGGTGCCGCTGGCCGATGCGCAACGTTATCTGGGTATGAGTGACAACGTCACGGGAATTGCGTTGAAAATGGATGATCCCTTTAGCGCCAGCCAGCGGGTCCATGATGCCGGCGAAGTGACCCGTGCTTATGTGTATATTCGTAGCTGGATGGGGACTTATGGTTACATGTATCGTGATATTCAGATGATCCGTGCCATTATGTATCTGGCGATGGTGCTGGTGATCGGCGTCGCGTGTTTTAATATTGTTTCTACCCTGGTGATGGCAGTTAAGGATAAGAGCCGCGATATCGCTGTTTTACGCACGCTGGGAGCCAAAGATGGTTTGATCCGCGCTATCTTTGTCTGGTACGGCTTGCGTGCGGCGTTGCTCGGTAGCCTGAGTGGCGTGGTGGTGGGCGTGCTGGCGGCGCTTAATCTGACGACGATAATTCGGGGTATTGAAACGGTGGTCGGTCATCATTTCCTCTCCGGCGACATTTATTTTATTGATTTTCTGCCATCAGAATTGCACTGGCTGGATGTGATTTTCGTATTGCAAACAACGATAATCCTGAGCCTGCTGGCAAGCTGGTACCCGGCACGGCGCGCCAGCCGCATTGATCCGGCGCGGGTGCTGAGCGGACAATAGGCTTTATTTGTTGACCGCGTGTGATCCGCGCCGGTTGCTCATCAATGGCGGATTTGTCTGATATTGATGCGCGTTATAACAGGCTGGTGCAATGGGTGACAAAATATTTGCTGCCGATGGCAAAGCACCGCCACGGTTTGCTAAAGCGCGTCATGGTGATGCAGGTGGAATGCGCGGTGCCGTATTCCACCTGCATCTTCGGTAATAGTAAGGAGTTTTTATGCGCACACCCCGTCACCGATTACACATCGCGCGTTACAAAAAGAGTAAACGCAAGATGCACCAGCGCTTTCGCCAACGCATTTTTGAACGCGATCGCCAGGCTGAACTGCTGGCGCATCCTCAGCCGCGTGTGGTTGTCCTGACTGGCGCAGGTATTTCGGCGGAATCGGGCATTCGTACTTTTCGTGCCGCTGATGGTTTATGGGAAGATCACCGGGTCGAAGATGTGGCGACACCTGAAGGTTTTATGCGTGATCCGCAACAGGTGCAGGCATTTTATAATGCACGCCGTCGTCAGCTCCAGCAACCAGACATTCAGCCAAATGCCGCCCATCTGGCGCTGGCTGAAATGGAATCGGTGCTGGGCGATAACTTCCTGCTGGTGACGCAAAATATTGATAACTTGCATGAACGCGCGGGCAGTGAACGGGTGCTGCACATGCACGGCGAGTTATTGAAAGTGCGTTGTACCGTCAGTGGTCAGGTGTTGTCGTGGACGAAAGATGTCAGTGCCAGTGATCGCTGCCACTGTTGCCAGTTTCCGGCGGCGTTACGCCCTCATGTAGTCTGGTTCGGCGAGATGCCGCTGGGGATGGATGAAATTTACCAGGCGCTGGAAAAAGCTGATTACTTTATTGCGATTGGCACTTCGGGCCATGTTTACCCGGCGGCGGGATTTGTGCATGAAGCGAAACTACAGGGCGCCCATACTGTTGAGTTAAACCTTGAGCCAAGTCAGGTTGGCAGTGAGTTTGAAGAGCAGCAATATGGCCTCGCCAGCGAGGTAGTGCCAACGTATGTTAAGGCGTTTTTGATGAAAATGTATAAATGAATGATCGCGCCAACGACGTATTGGCAAGTGAAATAGTCCGGATGCGCCAGGCGCTAAGAGAGACTCGCATGACCTGACGCAATATACCGCGTCAGCAAGGTTCACATAATAACAGACGGGCATTTCAGAGGGACGGCAAATGGATCAACTACTCGATCGTTTTTTAAGCTATGTGTCGTATGACACGCAATCCCGGGGGCATGTACGCCAGGTTCCCAGTACGGAAGGCCAATGGCGACTGGCGCAGGCACTACAGCAAGAGATGCAGGAACTCGGTTTCGAGGCGGTGACGGTGAGTGAGCATGGCTGTGTGATGGGGACCTTGCCGGCAAACATCGACTGGCCGACGCCGGTAATCGGGTTTATTGCTCATATGGATACCTCGCCCGATTTTACGGCAAAAAATGTGAATCCTCAGATTGTCGAAAACTACCGTGGCGGCGATATTGCGCTGGGCATGGGAGATGACGTGTTGTCACCGGTGATGTTTCCGGTGCTGCACACGTTGTCCGGCCATACGCTGATTACCACCGACGGAAAAACGCTGCTGGGCGCTGATGATAAAGCCGGTATTGCGGAAATTATGACGGCCATGGTTCGCCTGGCAAACAGGGATATCCCGCACGGTGAGATTCGCGTGGCCTTTACGCCAGATGAAGAAATCGGCAAAGGAACGGCACATTTTGATGTCGCCGCGTTTGGTGCTGACTGGGCATACACGGTAGATGGCGGCGGGATTGGCGAGTTTGAATTCGAGAATTTTAATGCTGCCTCAGCAACGGTTAAAATTAGCGGCAACAATGTGCACCCCGGCACAGCCAAAGGGGTGATGGTGAATGCCCTCGATTTAGCGATGCGTTTCCATGCGCAAATTCCACCACTGGAAACGCCGCAGCATACCGCCGGTTACGAGGGATTTTATCATCTACATAATATGAAAGGCAGTGTGGATCATGCTGAAATGCTGTATCTCGTGCGTGACTTTGATCGGGATAATTTCGCCAGCCGCAAACAAACACTGCTGGATATTGCGCAACATATTGGGGAAAACCTGCACCCGGATTGCCATATTGAGGTGACTATCGACGATACGTATTACAATATGCGCGAAAAAGTGGAGGCTCATCCGCATATTATTGAACTGGCATTACAGGCGATGCGGGACTGCGCGCTCGAACCTGAAGTAAAACCGATTCGTGGTGGTACTGATGGTGCCTTGTTATCATTTATGGGATTGCCGTGCCCCAACCTGTTTACTGGTGGTTATAACTATCACGGCAAACACGAATTTGCCTCACTCAATAATATGGAAAAAGCGGTTGAGGTCATTGTTCGAATCGCACAACGTGCGGCCATACGGGTATAAGCAATGGTCTGGTCGGACGATATGATGACAGCGTGAATATCGCCGTCATCATATCGTCCGAGGCCATGCGAAAGCGTTAATCAGCCATTATTCCTCGCTGAAAAACCAGTAACCGTTATTTACTAATGCCGTAAACTGGGCAAGAAAAGCCGGGTCGTCAAGGGCATCGCCCAGAGATTCACGGCCAATAACCGATTTGTTGGCCAGCGCATGCAACGTATCATGCCAGGGGCTTTCTATCTGCTCGCCGTTGACAAACACGTTGTCGGCGATGCTCAATACGCGTAAACCGCCTGGCCGGGTTAGTTTATCGCCGTTCTGTAGCGCATCATAAATCTCATCAGGCTGGTAAGGGGGTTCAGGCGGCGCCAGATCCAGCTCATGACGCGATTGTGAAATAAACTCGCCAAACCATTGCTGGAAATTTTCAGGCTGATTGATAAGGTCCAGCATCATTTGACGCATACCCTCAATTTCCGCAGGCAAAATGGCTGCGGGGTGATCGCGCGGTGGTACATCCGGGTCACTATAGCGATAGCTGCCCAACTCATGTGCCAGCACGTAGTCAGCAAATCCGCTGATCAGTTCACGGCC
The DNA here is from genome assembly GCA_015655145.1 of Enterobacterales bacterium. Lineage (GTDB taxonomy): Bacteria > Pseudomonadota > Gammaproteobacteria > Enterobacterales > Enterobacteriaceae > JAATFO01. The sequence continues at coordinate 21,612 of JAATFO010000055.1, forward strand.
ATTTGGCGCTCTAAAGCCGACGGAATAGTTCAGGGCGTTTTCCAGCGAATAGCCTTCATGCGGGAATCCCGGTGGAATATACAGAATATCACCAGGCTCCATCTCTTCATCAATAATGGCGTCAAACGGCTCGACCTGTAACAGATCAGGGTGAGGGCAGTGTTGTTTCATTGGCAGTTTTTCGCCAACTCGCCAGCGTCGCCGTCCGGTTCCCTGGATAATAAATACATCGTATTGATCGAGATGCGGGCCAACGCCGCCGCCCGGCACTGAAAAGGAGATCATTAAGTCATCGGTGCGCCAGTCGGGCAGAAAGCGAAACGGCTGCATCAGTGCGGCGGAGGGCTCATGCCAGTGATCGACGGCCTGTACCAGCAATGACCAGTTATGTTCGCCGAGATGATCGTAACTTTCAAATGGGCCCTGGCTGACCTGCCATTTTTCATCCTGATGGCTGACAAGGCGACTGTCGACGTCATTTTCCATTGCCAGACCGGCAAGTTCATCCGGTGAAATGGGATCAATAAAATTTTTGAAGCCTTGTTTTAAGATTACCGGGCGTTTTTGCCAGTAACGTTGTACAAAGTCAGGCCAGTTGAGATCAAGCTGATAATCCATAACACATTCCAGTTCAGACAATGAATGGCTGCAAGTATAACAGTGCCAATGGATTTCTACTCAAGGTTATGCTTCACTTCCTGACGTTGGAAAATCACCGTCATGCGAGCGCCGCCTAATGTACTGGTGCTGGCAATAATCTCGCCGTCATATTGTTCCAGAATATCACGGGCGACTGCCAGACCGAGTCCTTGCCCCGGGCGTAATGTGTCCACCCGTTGACCGCGGACAAAGATGACATCCCGTTTGCTTTCCGGAATGCCGGGGCCGTCATCGTCCACACACAACGACAAGCTGTTCTCGGTTTGTCGGGCGCTGATTTCAATAAACTCCAGACAATATTTACAGGCATTGTCCAGTACATTACCCATAACTTCCATGAAGTCGTTCTGATCGCCGACAAAGGTCATTTCGGGTGAAATATCCAGCGTCAGTGACACGCCTTTCTGCTGGTAGACTTTATTCAGCGCCGCGCAAAGCCCATCCAGCAAGGCGGAAACCGAGTGTAATTCGCGATTTAATGGATTATGACCGGCCTGCATACTGGCCCGGTGCAAATAATAACCAATCTGTTGGGAGATACGACTAATTTGCTCCAGCATGATCGGCTCAGCCTGTTCGAGCGTGATGGATTTAGCGCCACGTAGTGAACGGAGAGTGCTTTGCAACACGGCCAGCGGGGTTTTCAAACTGTGGGTTAAATCAGACAAGGTGGTGCGATAGCGCGTGTGACGTTGGTGTTCATTGTCCAGTAACAGGTTGAGATTGCGCACCAGACTGCGCAGTTCCTGCGGTGGATTGAGCTCCAGTATTTCGCGCTGGCTGCTTTCCAGTTCACGGACTTGCGCTGTCAGCGTCCGAATTGGACGTAAACTCCAGTACGCCGCCAGCCATAATAGCGGAATGACCAGAAAAAAATGCGCTAATAAAACATAGCGAAACCACGACCAGACAACATCTGAGTGTTGCAGTTGTTGTGGTATGGAATCAATCACCACAATGGTGAGGGCAGGCAAGTTGGTGGTGGCGTCGTAGCGGCTCACGGCGACTGAATGGGTGAAGATATTATCATTATCATCATCATTATACGCATGTAGCTTAGTCTGGGCGGCCTGATTATTTTCCAGCGCTTTACGGCTGGTACGATTATTGGTATTCATTTCGTAGAAATCGGGTTTATGTAACCACTCCGGGCGAATTTTTTCCCGGATTTCCGGAACGTCGCGTTGTTGCCAGAGTAACTTGCCCCGTTCATCGTAGATGTAAACCAGCGTCGGGAAGTTCAGCGTTATGCGCTCGGGCTGGGCGATGGTCAATTTTTTATCGCGCCATTGCGCCAGAGTAAAAAACAGATTGCTTTCGCCGCGCATCACGCGATAGGAGTTCTCATCGAAGCTGATGAGATAGCCGACAACCGCCACCACGCCATAAGATAATGACAGAATGAGCACTACTGCAGCCGTCGCCAGTAAAAAACGGGCGCGCAGTGAAAAGCCTGGCGGTTGTTGTAGTATCGACATAGGTTAGAGGTCGAAACGATAACCCTGACCGCGCACGGTCGTGATGGCTTCTGGCTCATATTCAACGAGAATTTTTTTACGTAAACGGCCCATTAATACATCAATCGTGTGGCTTTCGCGCAGTTCTGCATCCGGATACAGTTGCAACATCAATGAGTCTTTACTGACGACTTTACCGGCATTACGCATCAGGGTTTCAATGATCGTGTATTCAAATGCAGTTAGCTTGATCGGCTGCTCATTGATGGTGAGTTCTCGTCGTGACAAATCCACCTGGAATGGCGGACGTGTAATAATTTGTGACGCAAGACCGCAGTTACGGCGCATCAATGCCTGCATCCGCGCGACAACTTCTTCAATATGAAACGGTTTAGTGACGTAATCGTCGGCCCCGGCTTCGAGGGCGGCAACTTTGGCCTGCCAGCCTTCACGGGCGGTTAATACCAGAATCGGTTGTTTAACGTCCAGCGCCCGCCAGCGACGAATCAGTGACATGCCGTCTTCGCCGGGTAAGCCAAGATCAACCAGAGTAATGTCAGGGAGATGTTCATTGAGAAAATAATCCGCTTCTTTGGCATCTTCTGCCGCATCAACCTGATGCCCCATTTCGCGGAGTTGTACCAAAAGATGGTGACGTAACAGCGCATTATCTTCCACAACCAAAACCCGCATAAACCTTTCCTTTTATAGCAAATTGAAATGCGCGGAATAACAGGCTGCTCATCTTTCACATCGTCGGTGTTATCTTGATCTGAGTCACAGCCTTATCGGGATTTGCGCGTTTTCTGCCTTCCTGCAACGCGAAATTTACTAATTGTAAGTGAATGCAGATAAACAACAGGTTAACGCGGGCCGACTTAGTGCGGCCCGGTGATGTAATGATGACGGAGGTTACTTCAGGTTATCAACCATCTGGGTTGCGTAGCCAAGATAGTTGGCAGGCGTCATCTTTTTAAGCCGACGCTTTTCTTCTTCCGGCAATGCCAGGCTGTCAATGAAAGCCTGCATGCCGGCAGCATCAACCCGTTTACCACGAGTCAATTCTTTCAGCTTTTCATAGGGTTTTTCAATGCCATAACGACGCATGACGGTTTGAATCGGCTCAGCCAGTACCTCCCAGTTGTGATCCAACTCATCCAGCAGATGTGCACGGTTCACTTCCAGTTTAGCAATGCCTTTCAATGTCGCCTGATAAGCGATTAACGCATAACCAATCCCGATGCCGAGGTTACGCAGCACCGTGGAGTCGGTTAAATCGCGCTGCCAGCGTGATTGCGGCAGTTTACTCGCCAGGTGTTGCATCACGGCATTGGCCAGCCCGAGGTTGCCTTCTGAATTTTCAAAGTCAATGGGGTTGACCTTATGTGGCATGGTAGACGAGCCGATTTCACCCGCGATGGTTTTTTGTTTGAAATGGCTCAGTGCGATATAGCCCCAGACATCGCGATCGAAGTCGATCAGAATGGTATTGAAGCGGGCAATACAGTCGAACAGTTCGGCGATATAGTCATGAGGTTCAATTTGTGTGGTGTAGGGGTTCCAGCTTATCCCCAGCGAGGTGACAAACTCTTCGCTCAGACGGAGCCAGTCCACTTCCGGGTAAGCAGCCAGATGGGCATTGTAGTTACCGACGGCGCCATTGATCTTACCTAGCACCTCAACCCGCAGTAGTTGCTGTAACTGGCGTTCCATACGATAGGCCACATTGGCCATTTCTTTCCCCAGCGTCGACGGAGTTGCAGGTTGGCCATGCGTGCGGGAAAGCAATGGGATATCACGATATTGCCGGGCTAAATCTTTCACCGCATCAATGATTTTTCGCCAGTAAGGCACCACCACTTCGCGCCGTGCGGTATCCAGCATCAGGGCATGGGAGAGGTTATTAATGTCTTCGGAGGTACACGCAAAATGGATAAATTCATTGACAGCATGCAGTGCCGGCAGCGTTGCCACTTTCTCTTTCAAAAAGTATTCCACTGCTTTTACGTCATGGTTGGTCGTCCGTTCAATGGTTTTGATGCGCGCGGCGTCTTGTTCATTGAAATCAGTGACAATCGCCTGCAGGAAAGCATTTGCGCTATCGTCAAAAGCAGGAACTTCCTTGATCTCTGCGGTGGCGGCGAGTTTCTGTAACCAGCGAACTTCAACCTCGACGCGGAATTTCAGCAAACCATACTCGCTGAATATGGCGCGTAACGGGCTGACTTTGTCGCCGTAACGGCCATCGACCGGTGAGATGGCGGTCAGAGAGGATAATTCCATCAGTGCAACTCCTGAATCATTTTACGAAAGATTAGCGACCTGTCCGCCATCAGTATGCTGGATCCATGCGGGCTAAAATACGTTTTGCCTCACTGGTCAGACGATGACGGGAAAACATTAATTGCAGACGACCACCGCCCATCTGATGCCATAGTACGGCAGAGCGAATACCGGCCAGCAATGTGGCGCGCACTTTGCTCTGGACTTGGGCGTTTTGCAGTATGGCGGGTGAACCCGTAACCTGAATGCGTGGACCGAGCGGACTAATCACATCGACATAAATGCCGGCCATCGCACTCATAATGGTATCGGATTCGACATCATAATGGGCCAGTTGGCGATCCAGTTGTTCGATCCGTTGCCCCAGCGTGTTCAGCGCGGTTTTATTTTTGCTCAGTTTGCGTTCCAGCATCATCAGACTGAGGGTATAACGTGTCAGTTCAGCCCCGGCCCCCTGACGGCTGGCAGGATTAAGCGCCGCCAGCAGCGTTTCGACGCCGGGTCGCAACGACGATTCATCGCCACCATACACCGCCAGTGTTGACGATGGATTGAGATCCAATAAACTGCGCAGTGTGGTTTTCAACTCATCACTGTCGCAGTGGCCCTGATGCGCCAGTTGCTGTACCAGGTGAGCGGCCTGACAAATACCGGCCAGTGCCAGCGTAATATCATAATAATTTTTAGCCATGGCTACTCCTGTATATACATGGGGATGCTGTACATGATGTCATGACTGCACAAGCGGCAACCGCTCTTCAATAATACCGCCGCCAAGGCAGACTTCCCGCAGATAAAAAACGGCGGATTGTCCCGGGGTAACGGCGGCGACCGGCTGGTCGAAGCGGATCTCAACGCGGTCATCGCCCGCCGGCGTCAAAACACAGGGAATATCATTCTGGCGATAACGGGTTTTAACTGTACAGCGCAGTGGATCACGCCGTGTTTCACGATCAACCCAATGTAACTGTTGGGCGATTAACCCGACCGACATCAGGCGGGGATGATCATGACCTTGCGCCACAATAAGCCGATTATGCACAACATCTTTGTCGACAACATACCAGGGATGGTCATTACTGTCTTTCATGCCGCCAATACCTAACCCTTTGCGTTGGCCGAGAGTGTGATACATCAGCCCCTGATGTTCGCCGATGGTTTGTCCGTCAACGGTGACAATCTCGCCCGGCTGTGCGGGCAGGTAACGCCCAAGGAAGTCACGGAATTTACGTTCGCCGATAAAACAGATACCGGTTGAGTCTTTTTTCTTCGCGGTGACCAGCGCGCATTCTTCGGCGATACGTCGTACCGCCGGTTTTTCCAGATCGCCGAGCGGGAACAGGCATTGTGCGATTTGTTGATGGCTTAGGGTATACAGGAAGTAACTTTGATCTTTGTTGTCATCAAGGCCACGCAGCAACTGGCTTTTACCCGCCAGATCACGACGGCGCACATAGTGGCCGGTGGCGATATAATCGGCGCCAAGATCTTCTGCTGCGAACTCGAGAAAGGCTTTAAACTTGATCTCTTTATTGCAGAGGATATCCGGATTGGGCGTCCGGCCAGCCTGATATTCGGCAAGGAAATGTGCAAATACATTATCCCAGTATTCGGCAGCAAAGTTCACTTTATGCAGGGTGATCCCCAGCGTGTCGCAGACTGCCTGCGCATCGGCCAGATCGTCAGCCGCAGTACAATATTCCTCATCGTCGTCTTCTTCCCAGTTCTTCATAAATAGCCCTTCGACCTGGTAACCCTGCTGTTGCAGTAACCAGGCGGAAACGGAAGAATCGACACCGCCGGACATTCCGACGATCACTTTTTTCTGGTTGTTGTCAAACATGACACACTCACGATAAGGAATAAAACAGGCGGCGCATTCTACCATGCAGCCGCGCTGCGCGCACCCCTGCGGGACATAATACTCGCCCTCGGCGCAGTGATAGTCCAGCGGTGCAGATCTTGTGCGCGGATTAAAAGGTACTGATCAGCGCTAATGGATAGCGCACGCCGCTTTGCCACAGACGTACGCTTTCCGCCACCAGTGGCGAGCGTAAATGGGGCGCGGCGAGGATCTGCTCTGGCAACAGCCACCAGCAGCGATCAATATCATCATCCTGTGGTAACACGGGCGCGCGGATGGGTAAATCCAGCGAAAAAAGAAAACGGACAAAAGGGGTATTGTCTGTGGCGCGCCATTGCTGGACGCCGAGGAAGTGCTGCATGTCGGCATCAAGCCCGGTTTCTTCCTGTAACTCCCGGGTGGCCGCCTGAAACAGGGTTTCATTCGCTTCCAGGTGACCGGCTGGCTGATTCCATGTCGCAATGCCATTAATGGTTTCTTCAACGATGAGCAGATGACCTTCTGCCTGCACCATACAGGCAACCGTAACATGAGGTTTGAACATGGCAATGTCCTTTGTGAACCCGTGCCGAAGTCGACGTTTTGTTAACAATGATGAATCATAGGGCGCGGTGTGTGCGTGGTTGAATCATTTAACCCAGTGATTGCTAACCGGAGTTTATGCCGGGACTTTGCAGCCAGTGGCAATGGGCGCATTATAGCGCGAAATCGCAGAGATTGGCGCGGCGCTAATATTCAAGTAGTATTGACGCGCATCTTACAAATCATTAACAAAAAAGCGCTCGAAGGAGAGGTTAATGGAAAGCAAAGTAGTGATTCCGGTAAAAGGTCAAAAAATCACGCTCGATCAGGGAAAACTGGTGGTACCCGATTATCCCGTAATCCCTTTTATTGAAGGCGATGGTATTGGTGTTGACGTCACTCCGGTGATGATCAAGGTGGTTGATGCCGCGGTGAAGAAAGCTTACAACGGGGCGCGAGAAATTTCCTGGATGGAAATTTACACCGGCGAGAAATCAACGCAATTATACGGTCCGGATGTGTGGCTACCGGAAGAAACGCTCGATCTGATTAAAGAATACCGGGTCGCGATTAAAGGCCCGTTAACGACGCCAGTTGGCGGCGGCATTCGCTCCCTGAATGTGGCGCTGCGTCAGCAGCTTGATCTCTATATCTGCTTGCGTCCGGTACGTTACTACGAGGGCACGCCCAGCCCGGTAAAACGTCCGCAGGATACCGATATGGTGATCTTCCGTGAAAACTCTGAAGATATTTATGCCGGTATTGAGTGGAAGGCCGGTACGCCAGAAGCGGATAAAGTGATCACGTTTTTACGCAATGAAATGGGCGTTAAGAAAATCCGGTTCCCGCATGATTGCGGCATCGGCATCAAACCCTGTTCCAAAGAAGGGACCCAGCGCCTGGTTCGTGCGGCGATCGAGTATGCGATTACCAATGATCGTGACTCGCTGACGCTGGTGCATAAAGGTAACATCATGAAGTTCACCGAAGGTGCCTTCAAGGACTGGGGTTACCAGCTGGCGCGTGAGGCATTTGGTGGTGAATTGATCGATGGTGGACCGTGGGTGAAAATCAAGAATCCGCACAACGGTAAAACGATCATTATTAAAGATGTGATCGCGGATGCCTTCTTGCAGCAGATCTTGTTACGTCCCGCTGAGTATGATGTGATTGCCTGTATGAACCTGAATGGCGACTACATTTCCGATGCGCTGGCCGCCCAGGTTGGTGGGATTGGTATTGCGCCTGGCGCCAATATCGGTGATGACTGTGCATTGTTTGAAGCCACGCATGGTACTGCGCCGAAGTATGCTGGTCAGGATAAAGTGAATCCAGGTTCAATCATCTTGTCTGCTGAAATGATGCTGCGTCATATGGGTTGGTTCGAAGCGGCTGACTTAATTGTTAAAGGTATGGAAGGCGCGATTGCCGCTAAAACCGTGACCTACGACTTTGAACGTCAGATGGAAGGCGCTAAGTTGCTGAAAGCCAGCGAATTTGGCGACGCGATGATCAAACACATGTAATTCCACAGAGGGTTAAATCTGGTAACGGGGGCTTAACGCTCCCGTGGTTTTAGGTAGCATGCTAACCGCCATCAAAATAATTTATCCAACCCGGGTAATGACTCCAGTCAGTAGAACATGACCTTTTCATGTAACTCAATCGATCGTGAGAGGTACGAATTGCCAGCGCCCTGACGTGGCAAATTGTTCCCTAATCCATCCCAGCGCTGCAGCCCCTGGCGAAAACACCTAACCCGCCAGCAAAAAAATCGCTTGATAGATCATGTTGAACAATATTACTGTGTTTATATACAGTAATGGCGTGGTTATCGTTATGCAATTTATGAAACCTGTTGAGCTCCGTAAACGCATTGAATTACCTCTTTTTATTGACCGGGTTCCATGCGGCTTTCCATCGCCGGCACAGGACTATATTGAGCAGCGTCTTGATCTGAACACGCTGCTTGTACCGCATCCTGCGGCAACGTATTTCGTGCGTGTCAGTGGCGACTCGATGATTGACGGCGGCATCAGTGACGGCGATATGCTTGTTGTTGATAGCTCACTACAGGCCGATCATGGCGATATTGTCATTGCCACACTGGCTGGTGAGTTTACGGTCAAAAAGCTGCAACTGCGGCCGTCTGTTCAGCTCATACCGATGAACAAGGCTTACCGTCCGATCATCATAGGAAACGACGATGTGCTGGAAATCTTCGGCGTAGTGACTTACACCATTAAAGCGCACAGATAATTATGTTTGCACTTGTTGATGTGAACAGCTTCTACGCGTCGTGCGAGTCTGTATTTCGCCCTGATTTGAAATTCAAACCATTGATCGTATTAAGTAATAATGATGGTTGCTGCATTTCAAGGTCAGTAGAAGCCAAACTTATTGGCATAAAGATGGGCGAACCTTATTTCCAAATGAAAGAGGTCATTCAGCGTAACAAGGTTCAGGTTTTTAGCAGCAACTATGCCCTGTACGCGGATATGAGCCTCAGAGTGATGACGACGCTGGAAAATATGGCGCCAGGTGTTGAAATTTATTCGATTGACGAAGCTTTTATGGATATCAGCGGTGTCGGCAATGGTATGTCGCTGGAACAATTTGGCCGTGATGTCCGGGAGCGGGTACTGAAAGAAACGCATCTCACTGTCGGCGTTGGCATCGCGCAGACGAAGACGCTGGCTAAACTGGCTAACTATGCTGCCAAGCAGTGGAGTAAAACCGGCGGTGTGCTTGATCTGTCGAGCATTGAGCGCCAGCGCAAGCTAATGGCGATTGTCCCGGTGGGTGAGGTTTGGGGCGTTGGCCGGCGTATCAGTAACAAGCTGAATATGATGGGAATCGAAACCGCGCTTCATCTGGCAGAAACATCATCCTGGGTTATCAGGAAGCACTTTAACGTGGTACTGGAAAGAACGGTGCGAGAATTACGTGGCGAGCCATGTCTGGAATTTGCCGAGTTTACGCCGACGAAACAACAGATCGTATGTTCGCGCTCGTTTGGTAGCCGCATTACGCAGTATGAACAGATGCGCCAGGCGGTGTGTGCTTATGCGGAGCATGCCGCGAAGAAATTACGCGATGAAAAACAGTTTTGCCGCCAGATAGTGGTATTTCTCAGAACCAGTCCTCATGCTAACGGCGAAACGTTCTATGGCAACCAGGCAACCGGCAATCTGCTGACGCCATCGAATGATACCCGCGATATTATCCGGATGGCGATGGCGTGTCTTGAGCGTATCTGGGTCGATGGGCATCGCTATATGAAAGCCGGCGTGATGCTGGGCGATTTCTTCAGTCAGGGTGTGGCTCAACTCAATCTGTTCGATGATGTCAAGCCACAGGCTAATAGTGAAGCGCTGATGCGCGTTGTTGATGCTCTCAACCAAAGCGGGAAAGGTAAGTTATGGTTTGCCGGCCAGGGCATACAACAACCGTGGGCGATGAAGAGAGAAAAGTTGTCACCGGCTTACACGACCCGGTACAGCGATCTGCCCGTGGTGAAGTAATGGTCTGCAGATGTAAAACGATGGCGACGGTACCATTAATCATCAGAACGTTTTCTGATACAGCCCAAAGATAAGCCGTATCACAATTAAAACACGCGCAATTTTGATGAGAGTAACGGCTGTATCGATTTCGAACGTCAACCGGCACGGCGCTAATTCACGGTCCCCGTTCTCTACCTTTGGGATATCGGGCCTCTGCATTCCAGGAGCGAAGAACATGGCGGTGTCAGGAGGATGCGCACCTTGATAAGACGTAGGGGCATCCTGCTAACACAACGATGTTTATGCGGGGCGTTATCGGCGTTGGCTACCGGCTAAATTAGCCGCCGTAACCGCCAAAATGGAAAGAAGGATCAACGCAACAACCGGTGCCGCGACGGCCCAACTGGCCTGTTCGATATACGGCATGCCTTCACTAAGCACCAGACCCCATTCGGGCGTAGGGGGTTGTGATCCCAGACCAAGAAAACCCAGCGCCGCCAGTGCCAGCGCGTTACCTGGCAGGCGCAACATGGCGTGACGCAATAACGGGCCACACAGCGGAGGCAAGAGATAACGCCAGGTACGACGGACAGGACCGACGCCTAAAATGGGCAGGATGCGAATATAGGGCTGTGCGTTAATCTCCACGATGAGGGCGGCAGTATGCGCAGCCAGGGGCGCCCAACTTGCTACCATGACCGCCAGTGCGGCGCCGGTAGTCGTCGGACCATTAATGGCGGCAATCACCAGCCCGGCGATCACCGGCGGCATGGCATTGGCCACTTCAATCGGTCCGGAAAATAAGCGCGGAAACAGCCCTGCTACAATGCCAATGCCTAAACAGGCCAGTGTCACTCCCAGCGCCATCAGGCAGGTATGCAGGGCACCCTGTGCAACACGAGCCAGAACATCCCGTCCTGTGGCATCGGCGCCAAATGGCAGCACGAAGGAGGGCGGTTGCAGACGTGCATACTCGGAAGTTAATGCATCACGTGATACGCCCGCGACAATGAGTAGTATAAGTAATGCCGCACAAGCCACGGGAATCAGCCAGGCTAAACGGTGCGTATTGACCACAGGGACGGATGCCGGTATTTCTCCCGCCCGTAATGCGCGGCCAAGTAACATCAGGCGCAACAGGTGGGCGGTTATGCCAACGCCAGTTGCCAGCAACAATAAAATCAGAATGCCGGTTTGCAATGCCGGGAGATCTTGTGCCGCCGCCGCGCCCAGGGTGGCACGACCAAGTCCGGGAATGGCAAAAACCTTTTCAACGGCAATTGCCCCGCCGGTCAGTCCGATCAACACCAGACCCATTTGCGGTATTAATGCGGGCAGTGTGCGTTTTATCACCGCCAGGGCGATATAGCCACGGTTTATCCCGGCCATACTCCAGGTCATCAGCCATTTTTCATTGAAGGTGGCGGCCAGCGCATCGGACGACAGGCGCCCGAGTAATCCTCCGGCGGGAATACCCAACGCCAGCGCGGGTAAAATCGCGTAATGCGGCCCTTGCCAGCCAAAGGGCGGAAACCCATGTAGCCAGACCGCTCCGACTAACAGCAACAATGAAGCCAATAAAAACTCAGGCAGAGCGGTTAACGCGGCGGCGATGATACCGGCCGGACGTAGCGCCCGACCGCTTAAGCCTGTGGAAAATGTTTTTGCGCACAATACCACGGTGATCAGCAGCGCCACGGTCAAGGCGAACAGCATTAGCGTCAGTGAGACCCCGGTGGCTTGCAACATGCCCGGAAGTACTGGCTGACCAGAAACCCATGAGTTCCCGGCATCGCCGTGCAACAAACCCTTTAGCCAGTGCAGCAACAGCAATAACGGCCCCTGATCTAATCCCAGCGACTGGCGGATAGCATTCAGTGTTTCGCTGGTCGCCTCCTGATCACCAGAACGAGCGCGCAGTAGCGCCAAAGCAGGATCGGTGCCCGATAACCAGGGCAATATACCGACAAGCGCCACCATGGCCATCACGGTGAACAGGCGGGATAGCAGTGAACTCAGCACCGACCGCGAAAACCAACTGCGGAAAAACATCACTGATGCTACTCCGTTACTTGTCGGGTTGCGGGCGTCACCAACAAACGCTCACGGGGATCGCGCGCTGCATCGCGGACAGATATCGCTTCGCCCTGAATAACGCGCTCATGCAATATTGGAATTGCCGCATCGCTGGCAAGGATGAGATTTTCTGCCTGCATAATGGCCCGACGTCTGGCGTCGCCGGCGGGAATTGCCGCGGCTTTTTCGAGCGCCTGGTCAATGGCGGGATGACACAGGTGAGAAATATTAAACGATCCTTTACAGGAAAAATCGCTGTACATATAAGCGACCGGATCACCGGAATCAAGCAGGGTGGCGCGTGACAAAATAAAGGCGTCAAACTTGCCTGCCAGGGCGTCAGCCTCGATATGTGCGTACTCGCGTACCACTTGCTTTACTGTGAAACCCGCAGCGGTAAGCTGTTGCGCCAAATAAACCGCTACCTCGGGCAATTCGGCACGATCACTGAATGTTGCCAGAGTAATTGTCGCGCCACTCGGTGCTGTGAATGCCACGGGCGCGGCGACAGGCTGGCGTAGCGTCGCCGCCCAGGGTAACGCGGGACCCAGTAAGCCGCTGGCGACATCAGCATGTTTTTCATACACGTTATCGACGATTTGCTGGCGATTGATGGCATTACGGGCTGCCGCGCGCAACGATGGCTGGCTAAACGCCCCCTGTTGGGTATTTAAATACAGCGTATTGGTGCGGGGCATCGCCACTTCATGCACTTGCGCTGGCTGGAGTAACGAAACCTGTGACACCGGAATCGCTTCGACAATATCGGCGGTCTGGGTGCGTAGCGAAGCTGCGCGTGCGGTACCGTCCGGCACGAAATTAACATCAATACCGGAGGATTGTGCTTTGGTGCCCCAGTAGCCATCAAACCGCTCAAGCTTCGCGCTGCTGGTGCCGGTAACCTGCGTCAAAACAAAAGGACCGCTTCCGGTTCCAATGGGGGTTACCGTGCCGTTTTTCCCGTAGGCGGCGGGTGAGAGAATGGCCAGTTGTGGGCTTGACAAGCGTTGCGGGATCAAGGGATCAGGCTGGGCGGTAGTGATGATAATCGCGTTATCACCCTCAGCGCGTACATCCAGCGTCACGCCGTCAAGGATGCGGGGTTTCGGCGCCGCTTTTGTTGCAGCGGTCAGGCTATTGACAACGCTTTGCGCCGTAAGTAACGCTCCATCATGGAAGTGGACATCCGGTCGCAGGGTGAATTTCCAGCGATGTGCATCCAGTTGCTGCCATGCGGTAGACAGCGAGGGGTTCGCTTCACCAAAGGCATCCAGAACCACCAGCGTCTCCGCCGTGCTCCAGCGGGAGAGTTTAAACGCATCATCACTCAGTGGCGTTAGCCCGGAGCGCGGTGGCTGAAGCATCGATAATCTTATCCTGGTTGCCTCGTCGTCTGCCGATCCTTTTTCGGCTTCGTTGAAACAGGCTGATAATAGCAATACGCTGGTCAATAAGCCTGCGCGATAGCAAATCGAAGGGGGTGTCATCATGTGGTTGTTGTTATCCTGAGTAAAAACGAAACAAAACAGATTAGTCTTTCTCGTCAAGATTACTGACGGAAACACGGGGTATTGCCGCGATCAGCCGCCGGGTCTCAGCGTGAGCCGGAGAGATGAGCAAGCGGCTGGTCGGACTGTCTTCAATAATCTGGCCTTTATCCATGACCAGCGTGCGCGAACAAAGCGCGGCGACACTTGAAATGTCGTGAGAAACCATCAATATCCCCATGCCGCTCTCATCAGCAAGGCGGGCTAGCATCGTGGTCATTTCTTCCCTCAGCGGCATATCGAGTCCGCTAACGGGTTCATCCGCCAGTAAAAAGGCGGGTTGCAGTCCCATAGCGCGTGCGATGGCCACCCGTTGGGCTTGCCCGCCGGATAGCGTGCTTACCGCGCGATTCGCCAGCGCAGGATCGAGTTGAACCTGCTTTAGCGCCGCATGAATCAGCGCTTCGTCAGGGCGGGTCATCGCCAGATAGCGTAAAGGCTCGCTAAGCGTCTCACGCACGGTCATAAATGGATTAAGCGATGCGGCAGGGTCCTGAGGAACATATTGTACCAGGCGACGGTACCAGCGTAATTTCCTGACGGAGGTCGGGCGCAGTGGTCGTTGTTGGCAATAAATATCGCCCTGAGTTGCCGGTATCAGCGCCAGCAGCAGCGAAAGAAGAGTGGTTTTACCGCTACCGGAAGCACCAATCAGACCAACGCGTTCACCGGCGCATAAATTCAGGCTAATGTTATTAAGGATCAACGTATGCTGGCGTGGCACACGGTAGCTGACGCTGTGCATGGCGAGAAAAGAGGGACAAACAGTCATGATGCCAGCCTTGTGTCTGATACCGACATCAACGGCGCGGCTGAAGGGATCAGACGACTGGCGCGCCGCGCTGAGTTGACTAAATAGCGGGTATAAGGATGTTGTGGCGCGCGCAATAAGTGCATCAGAGAGCCGCTTTCGACAATACGTCCGTCCTCTATAATGATCGCGCGCTGGCACAATTGGGCGGCAAGGGCGATGTCATGAGTGATAAAAAGCAACGCGGATGCCTGTGGTGTCGCTGTGACGCGTTGCAAAATAGAGACAATCTGATTCTGGGTAGTCACATCCAGTGCGGTGGTGGGTTCATCAGTGATCAGTAATCGGCTTTTACACGCCAGCGCGAAGGTAATACAGACTCGTTGACGCTGTCCACCAGAGAGTTGCATCGGATAGCGCTGCATTATTTCAGCAGGTTGGTTAAAGCCCATATCATGCAGTAACGCGGTAGCCTGGGTCGTCGCGTCGATTTTCCCCAGCGCATGCTGGTGCTTTAGCGCCATGGTTAATTGTCTGCCGACTGTCACCAGAGGATTGAGTGCTGAGCTGGAGTCCTGGAAGACCGCCGCCACCCGGGTATGCTTCAGGCGTAAAGAGGGAGGAATACCGATAACCTCGTCATGACCAATACGCAAACTGCCACTCAGTTGGCACTGGCTGATTTGTGTGCCAATAATCGCGCTGGCCAGCAGGGATTTTCCGCAACCCGATGCGCCCAGTAGAGCCACCCGCTCGCCCCGCGCCAGCATGAAGCTCAGATTATCAATCTTTTTTTCCGCGCCGATGGACAGGGAAAAATTGGATACAGTTAGAATCGTGTTTTCGCAATGTTCCACGGTTATACAAATCAGTTGAAAAGAGACAAGGTGTAACATGTTATGTAATAACATAACTTAATGCATCAAAATAATGTATTTTTTATTCTACGGTTAGCGGGAATAAACGATTTTCACCGGAATCGGCGTGCGGCGCTTTTCTGCGGGCATGCCAGCGTCTGTCGGCCCACAAGCCATTAACCCGGTCTCGGATGACATCGGGGATGAAGGGGTGGGTTCATGTTAGCGAATGACTTGTTCATCAATCGTCGATGAACAGGCTGGTGAGACAGAGGCCTGCAAATACGGGCCTCTGTCGTCAGATAACTCATTCGCAGGTATAGGTAATCATGGTATTGCGCTGTGGATTAATAAGCCGAAATTGTTTAGCCGAGATACGCTGAGCCAGATAGCCCTCCTTTGTTATCGCCGCCGGGATATAATGCAGTCTGTCTGTAGATTGCAGTGGGCCGCTCTCGACTACCACATCATCCTTTGCCACGGAAAATGAATTTACCAGGTCGAATATACGCCCGGTTGTTGTCCCCAGACGCTGGCCATAAATGGTTGCAACGTCGCCGCTACAATCAACGCCTTTAGGGGGGGACATGCAGGCTGTCAGTATCATCAGCGCCCCGGTGAACAGCATTATACGCAACATTATCATGCCTTCTTTTCTTGTTATTCCTTTTTGCGTCGTGTTCTGATTTACCGTCCGGTTACTCAAACAGTATATTAGCCCGTCAACGGTATCAGAATGGAGATATACTCGCCATCTTTCACGTTGCCGATGTGTGGCGGTGCACTGATTGCGACAACGCGGAATACACCCTTATCGGGGCGTAAAGACAAAAGCGATATGGCTGTCGTGATTTACACCGTACGAAACACTATGCTGACCCATATTGTATAATTTATAGGCAAGGAAAGATGAAATGAGAGAAGAAAACGCGCATCTGATGGTGATTCAACATGCAGTAGAAAACTTGCCCACAGAACAAAAACGGCAAGTCGAATCTTGTATTCTGGCGATCAGGTCAGCCATGGCGGACTATAATGCGGAAGATGCTGGTATCGCGTTAATGCTCATTGCCGCGGAAGTGGCAGCAGAATAATGAGGTTTTGTGTGTCGTTGTCGTGCTTATAATTCACCTTCGTCACTTATAAACTCCACATCAGGTCGTGACTACCCGATGGCCAGTTTGTCACTGTGGATCGGGTTCGCACTGTCCCGCGTTTATTTTTTCCGGCTAAGGTCGTTCACCAGCCAGTGATGAATGACTGTCACGATATAGTGTTGTTGCTCGGAAGATAGGGCATGATGGCGAGGGATACCATGCCATTTTTCCAGGCACTGGCGGCAACAGGTCGCTGTGGCATGTTGCGCAATAAACACCGGATGTCCGCGCATGGGGGTTTGTTTACCGTCATTTGCCGGATCCGCCGGCGCCAGTCGTTTCGCAACAAAATCCGCCGCATGGCTGTCAATAATGTCCGGCCCTTTGTCCTGGCAATACTGCCATTCTTTGCTGCCAAGATGAAAACGCTGACGAAATGTGGAGCGTGACAGGCGCTGAAAAAGCGCTTCCATGGTATGCATATACCGCATCTCCCGAATGACTGCCTCTGGTTTAACGTATTTTGCAACGCGACGGTAGCGCCCGGTCAGGTATTGCTAATCGGGCATTGATATTAACCCTCTACTGGCGAGGAAGATCCGCGCGCAGAGTGGGATGCCCACGCAATTTAAGCTGAGCAGTGCCATTTACCACGTGTAAACGCCCTTGTGCGCCAAGGGGAAGAGTAACGGTATCTGGATCGTGACCAAATGCAAGACCGCAGATCACTGGCAACCCCGTGGCATCACGCAGTGTTTGCCATGCAGTATCAAAACTAAAACCGTCATCATAATCCGTTAGTTTTATCCCGCTAAAGTTGCCGATGACAATTGCACGTTGACGAGCGAGAACACCGCTTTGATGCAACTGCAATAACATGCGTTCAACACGAAACGGGTGTTCATTAATATCCTCGATCACCAAAATACCGTCGTCAATGTGCGGGAACCATGGCGTGCCGGTAAGCGTCATGATCATCGCCAGATTACCGCCCCATACCGTTCCTTCGATCGGCGGCAGATCGACGGTATGACTTTTCCATGTCAGCGTGAACTCAGGACAGGTGATAGCTTGCCAGAAATGTTCGAGCGTAAAATCAGATAACGCCTCTGCGCCGAAATTGCTGCAAAGCATTGGTCCACTGAACGTCACCAACCCACATTTTGCCAGTAACGCCAGTTGCAAGGCCGTGAAATCACTGTGACCGCAAATTGCAAGAGGTTGATGATTCAGACGATGTTGCAGACCAGCATAATCAATCTGAGCCAGTAATCGCGTTACACCATACCCACCGCGCACTGCCAGAATGATATCGGGAAGGGAGGTCAGGTGCGCCAGTTCATTAATATCCTGTAAACGGGCCTCATCACTGCCGGCAAAACGCTGAAAGCGTCGCGTCAGAACGGCGGTATTTTCTAATCTGTGGCCTGCCCCTGACAGATACTTTACCGCGCGAGCAGCAGCATGTTGGTTATAACAATAGCCGGAAGGGGCGAGCAGTCGAATAGTACGTGAAACAGGCATCATGCGCAGTTATCTCACTTAACGTAGTAAATTATGGCACCATGTTCATGCTGTAGGCTGATTTTTACAGTTCTTACTGTCCAGTTTGCCTGATGATGACGAAAAAAAAGCGTGAAGTCACCTCGTGGCGCTGTTATAAACGAAATTCAGATAAAAAGTCATGCCCAAAACGGCGTTAATGAGTAATATGAAACCCAGACCAGTGAACTGTGGGGAAGAACAATAGCGTGAAAATTCGATCGCTCGTATTATCTGCTCTTCTACTGGCAGGTTGCGCCAGTGAATCACCAAAGCCAACCGTATTGGAGAAAACCGCGGCATTTAACCGTGAACCGATGGGAAAAAGTTCCCATGCATGGTCGTTGTTTACCGAGAGTGCTTCCAGCCATTACGGTGTGGATGCCCGGCTAATCAACGCAATTATTAATGTGGAGTCCGGTGGCAATCCAATGGTAGTTAGCCGTTCGAATGCCATTGGTTTAATGCAAATTAAGGCATCAACCGCCGGGCGGGAAGTTTATCGTACTCAGGGATTGCGAGGGCAGCCATCTGTTGCCGATCTACGCGACCCGGCAAAAAATATTGATATTGGCACGGCCTATCTGCGTATTTTGCAACAGCAAGTGCTGGCGGGGATTCGTGACCCGGAAACATTACGTTATGCTACCATTGTTTCCTATGCTAATGGGGCTGGCGCATTACTGCGGACGTTTTCACGCGATCGTGATCGTGCGATCGCGATGATTAATGCGATGTCACCGGACGAGTTTTACCAACATGTGCAGAAGAAACATCCGGCATCTCAGGCACCACGCTATTTATGGAAAGTCAACACCGTTTATAGCACGCTTTCATCATGAGTCGCGCACTCCGGTATCTATCTCGTTGCCTGCATAATTGCCGGAGCTTCTCTTTGCTGCGTCCGCAAGGCAGCGGGGATGCAACGCTGTTTCAGCCGGATTTGGCACGCGTGATGCGTGTCGGCCAGCAAAGCTGAGCCGCACACTGGCAAGGTGTCTTATTTCGTCCTTTTTTATTTTAAAGGATTCGTCGAATCATGGTTGATCACCGCTTGTTTCCATGGCGGGCATTGTGACAAAATGTTGCCATCTCGTAAGCTAAATTTAAACATTCAACTCAATTAATGAAAATTTGTAAGATGTTATGGTGCTGTATTGTTCGTGATCCTTATTTATATATAATGAGAGAATATTAAAAAGTACGCTTCTTATTTTTCCCTTCTGATATATTCCATAAAGAAGGTATGGTTGTTATTTTATCTGGTAATAAGCAATGAGCAAATACTTATATATTTTTTAGGGTATTATTATGCTCAAATTTTCATCGCGTCAGGGATTGTTTAAAAAGTCCATTGTCACCGGGACATTATTAGCCACCACAGTCAGCATCACTTTTTCTTATGCAGAAGAACACGACATTGTTTCTGATGTCGCTAAGTCAGATAAACACATGGTGCCGCGTTTATCCGGTAAGAAAAAAAGCCAAACTGATGCCGTTATGACGGTAACCGCCAGCACGCCGAAAAAAGAAGCGGGCAGTAAAACCTCAATTACCGCTGATGAATTACAAAGAAAAGGGGCGAATGATTTTGGTAGTGTCATGCGCTATGAACCATTGATTAGTGCCACAGGTGTTAACGGCGGATCGTCAAACGGAAAAAGTGGCTTCGATCGTAGTGGGTATACCGGTTATAATATTCGTGGCCTGGAAAGTAACCGTGTTGGGCTGGATGTTGATGATATTCCCCAACCAGATGCAACCGGGCGTAGTTATGTCAGCCGCGCCGGGCTTAATACCTTTGGCATTGGCAGGGATTATATTGACCCTTATATGTATGGTCAGGTCGATATTGAATCCGGGGCGACATCAACTTCCCGGGCGAATACCTCTATCGGCGGCGCGGTTTCATTTTTACCGAAATCGGCAGATGATTATTTATCACCGGATAAACACAGTAGTTTTAATTATCAAAGTGATTACGACTCATCAAATCGTAGCTGGCACAATGGGATTATGGCCGCCGGCGGTGATGAAACGCTGCGAGGCGTGCTGGTATACAGCCGCAGGGATGGCCAGCAGACACGTAACAACAGCGATACCCACAACGCCTGGCCCGCCAACTGGCACTCCAACGCGCTGTTGGCATCGGGTATCTGGCAGCCGAATGATGAACATAAATTCACCGGTACGGTGGATTATTATGATAAAACCAATCATACCCATTATGGTAGCTGGAATGACGAAGGCAGTGCTATTAGCGGCACCACGCAACAACAGAGCAACACGCGTCGCTGGGGAGTGAGTCTGAAAGATGAATGGACGCCGGAAGATGCCTATGTCGACAGCGTGGTATCAAAAATCTTTTATCAGAAAACCGAGGCGCATGACAATACCTACATGCCAGCGGACATTGGTATGGAACGGGTCTATTCCGATTACAATGTTCACACCTTTGGCGGTGAAACGCAGGCAGGAAAAACACTGGGTCGTCATACGCTGAGTGGTGGATTGAATGCACGCTTTACCGAGACTGAACGGCCTTTCCGTCAGGAGCCGGCCCCGGACACGTATAGTGTTATTATGCAACCGGCAGCAGACAGCCGCAGTTATGTGTTGGGCGGGTTTGTACAGGATCGCATTCAGTTTGATCTGGCTGATCACGATTTTGCTATTGTGCCGGGAGTGCGGGTGACGCACCAGAGTATTAAGCCACAGAATTTGTCTGCACTGGCTAATGGCAGCAATGTACTGGATGGTTCTGAAGTCGACACCTTGTATGGCAAGACCAATACGGATACCAAAGTTCTGCCATCGCTCAGCTTCCTGTATGATATTACGCCGAAACTGATGACTTATTTGCAATATAAACGCGGCGCACAATTTCCGAACGACAGCCAGCTTTATGGTTCATGGAATTTGGGATCCAGTTATGCCGGCCCACTACAATATGCATTAATTGGTAATACCAATTTAAAAACCGAAACCAGCAATAACCTGGAATGGGGCATGAAAGGGGATGTGACCGACGGTGTGACATTACACACTGCGCTGTTTTACAACAGCTATAAAAACTTCATTGCCTATACCCGCTATACCCGTGCAGGAAACCCTGCGCTGTTCAGCAATGTACCCTCGAATATTTACACGATTTATCAGGCGGAAAATCGTGACAAGGCCTATATCTATGGCGGTGAAATCAGTGCGCGGATGGATTTTGGCGCCTGGTATGAAGAGGTCAATGGTCTGAGCGCGATAGTGGCGTTGGGCTATAACGAAGGTAAATCTAAGTCCAGCTATTTGGGTGATAAATACGTTGATATCGACAGCGTGGCACCGATGAAGGCCATTCTGGGTGTGTCATGGGATGATCCGGCGAAACGTTACGGCGCGGCTATCACAGCAACCTTTGTGAAAGGGAAACGCGCAACAGAAACAAACCGTCAGAGCTATACTAACACCGGCAGTGCACTGACCGAGTCCACCAGTGAATATATGCGTGTTCCTGGCTACGGAATGGTAGATATGACGGCATACTGGCAAGTGGCGAAGCATGTCAAAGTCAGTGGTGGTGTCTATAATCTGACCGACAGAAAATATTGGGATTATCTCAGTAGTCGTGATTTAAGCATATCCACCAATCAGGATGCCTATGATAAGGCTCTGGCTGTTATGCCTGGCCGGAGTTGGCAGTTGGGAGTGAATATTGATTTCTAATTGCTAAACATGCCGCGCAATGCGCGGCCTTTCGTTATGGCTTACTGATGTTATTTTTTCATGGATGAATGACATTTATATGATTCAGCATCGGTTTCACTGGCTCTGGCGAAACCGCCTTATTCCGGGTGACGGGTAGTGTCCGTATGCCCGAGGGGCCGCTCAGGAAAACTGTGATCACGCACTCGCCTTTTTATCTCGGCAGCATCTGGAAAGCCGCCATGGATTTTCCTGTCCCAGATAACCTCGCCGTCGATGGTTATCACATAAACACCACCTGTTCCGGGTATCAGCGTCACTGCCGCGAGATCAGTACTGAAGGTACTCAGCAGTTCCTGCGCCATCCACGAAGCGCGTAACAGCCAGTGACATTGAGAACAGTAGTTAATCGTAATAATGGGGGTTTTTTGCATGTCAAACAAACCTCAGCGATGACCAATAAACGTACCCAACGCCGGAAAGAGACCGTAGGTGGGTGCGAAAAATGTTATAGTATGGACATTAATATAATTAAATACAATGTGTTACATCGTTTTAGCCACTGTGGTGGTGCCAACCTCTGGCACGGAATGTACAGATACTACAGGGTTAACATGATGTCAGATCTCTGTTTATTGTTTGTTTAAAATAGCGATATCTGTAATTACAGGGTGAAAATCCTGGCCTATACTTACCCGGTGATGTTAAATCAGATAATAAGTAACAAAACCAAAGGAGAGCAAGAATGTTTTCAACGCGAGATGCCCGTAAAAACCTGGAATCTGTGCAGGAACGTTCGAGCGAAGTCAGTGAGCGTGTTGGCGATGCATTACAGAGTGCCGCAAGTCACTCCTGTGCCTACC
This sequence comes from Enterobacterales bacterium, assembly GCA_015655145.1. GTDB lineage: Bacteria > Pseudomonadota > Gammaproteobacteria > Enterobacterales > Enterobacteriaceae > JAATFO01. The sequence goes on from JAATFO010000055.1 coordinate 44,333, forward strand.
TGAAAAATAATCCATGGGCTGGCGTAGGCTTGGGTGCTGCGCTGGGTCTATTGGTTGGTGTGTTAATCAGCAAAAAGTAAGGAGCAGTAAATGGGCATTCTTTCATGGATTATCTTTGGCCTGGTCGCCGGTATTATTGCGAAATGGATTATGCCAGGTAAGGATGGCGGTGGTTTTATTATTACCGTTGTTCTGGGGGTTATCGGTGCTGTTGTGGGGGGCTGGATCAGCACTTTCTTCGGTTTCGGCAAAGTCGATGGTTTCAACTTCGGCAGCTTTGTGGTGGCAGTCATTGGCGCCATTGTCGTGCTGTGGATCTATCGCAAGGTCAGAAGCTGACCGATAAGTTGTTATACGCGAAATAATTCGGATTGCAGGAAGGCGGCTGGCAAAGGAATGACGAATCATTAGAATGTCGCTGACGGCGGCCCCGGAGGGGGCGAGGCTCAGGGAGAGCCGGATAACGTCGCCAACCTACCAGCAACCTGAAGTATGTCGAAGGTAATAATGAATAATCAGGGAGGCATTCGCCTCCTTTTTTATTGGCTATGAATCTCAATAGGCGCCATTTCACTGTGTCGCTTTTTTAATATCGCCAACATTATTGCAGGTCAATCCTTTCGGGCAGTACAAGTCCATTAATTTCAGCGTGACGCCATTGGTCCAGCCAAAGCCATCCTGCAACGGGTATTCACCGCCGCTGCCACCACCCAGTCCTGCGCCTTCGACAACATATTTTTCCACCAGCTTATGTTCTTTGTCATAGGTGGTTTGCACATTATCAAGGAAACGCATGCCAATTTCTTTGGCCAGCGTTTGTTGCCCATAAAGGTTAAGGCCTTCAACCGCCACCCATTGTAATGGCGCCCAGCCGTTGGGGGCATCCCATTGCTGGCCGCTATTGACATTGGTGGTCACTAACCCCCCTTTTTTCACCAACTGTTTTTTGACCGCTATGCTGGTGCGAGCGGCCTGCTTATCCGAAGCGACGCGCAGATAAAGAGGGAAGAGGGCGGCGGCGGTTAGTTGCTGACGAACACGGCCTTTTTTCCAGTCATAATCGGCATACCAGCCATCCTGTTCATTCCACAGATAGTGATTAATCGCGGATTGACGCTTTTGCGCCAGCACGATGAAGTGTTTACTGGCTTCGGGGTGACCGGCCACATTATTAGCGCGTGCTAAGGTTTGCTCCAGATGGAATAACAGGGCATTCAGATCAACCGGCACAATCTGTGTGGTCTGAATCGTCGACAAATTATCCGGCGTAGCAAACCACCGGGAGCTGAAATCCCAGCCGGAGGCCGCGCCAGATCGCAGATCACGGTACAGATCCGCCTGATTGCGATCCGGCGCGTTTAGTGCGGTAGCGACATCATCCCTGTATGACTCGGTACGAGGCACATCACGGTCATCCCAGTAGCGATTAAGCACCAGCCCCGTCTGAGTTTTACCACGCGCTTGCTGGCATCGCCTGATTTCACCGTATCAGCATCAGCCATCCAGTAGTCATACTCTTTTTGCAATTGTGGCAAATAGTGGCTGTACACGCTATCGCCCTCATGTTGTGCCAGAAGGTCAATCATCAGACTAAAAAACGGGGGTTGTGAGCGGCTCAGATAATAGCTCCGGTTGCCATTCGGGATATGACCGTAGTGTGCTAATTGATAAGCAAAGTTATCAACCATATCCTGTACGCGGTCCCAGTGACCACTTTCCGCCAGGCCAAGCATGGTGAAATAGCTGTCCCAATAGTAGACCTCACGAAAGCGGCCGCCAGGCACAACATAAGGTTTTGGCAGTGGCAGCAATGAGTCATTGAGGGGGACGTTATCGGTGGTTCGTGTCAATACCGACCACAGACCATTGATGTGGGCGCGCAAACTTTGTCCTTCCGGAGGGATATAGTGCGCGCCGTCATCAGGCAGCGTGAAATTAGTGCTAATAAAATATTTCAAATCAAAACTGCGTTGGCTCTTCTGCATTTGCCAGTCAGCGAGAATGGCGGAGGGATCATACTTTGGTAGCGCGTCGGCAAATGTTTTCTGATCAGGGAATAATTTTGCCGACTGCACCGCCGGGTACAAGGGACCAAGAAGGATATCCGGTGGTTGTGGCATAGTGTCCGACATGGCCGCGTGATGATCGGTCCCGGCCTCAACATAGCTACTGACTAAAGCCGTACTGATAATCAACGGCAGTAAGAATATTTCTTTCCATTGGCGACAGGCGATTGTTTTCATCATGGGATATGCTCCTTGTCCAGACTTGCCCGGTTTGTGTTGCAGGGAAAAATCCCGATATGCTTATTGGGTCTGATCCACGCATCTGCAACTTGCAATAGGGAAGGCATAGTCTGTAAGTTATTGACCATCCGCATACTTTAGTCGTGATTTTGTTTTTTTTCTGCAAACGGCGAGGGAAGTGTGAGGTAACGAATAATTTTGTTTTGTGCGGGAAAATGCCGCGGGCATGTAGGTTGGCGGCCAGATTCAGGTTTCCGGTCGGCCTGCCGGATTCCGTCAACATGAAATCAATGTAAACTGATGCATAATCATAATGAGTCGGGGCATAATCGCCGCGAATAATTTATTTTTCAATGCCGGTATTTCCTCTGGCAAAGAAAGGAAAAGGAAGAAACGTGGAAATTATTTTCTATCACCCATTTTTCGATGCTGGCACCTGGAGCAGAGGACTGAAACAACGTTTGCCACAAGCAATGATTCGTGTGTGGCAACCCGGTGATCATGCGCCAGCGGATTATGCACTGGTTCGCTCGCCACCGGTCGAGATGTTGCAAGGACGTAACGATCTCAAAGGGGTTTTCGCCCTGGGAGCCGGGGTTGACGATGTTCTCAATCAGATCAAGCAACATCCTGATATGCTGGCGCCACACATCCCGTTATTTCGCCTTGAGGATACGGGAATGGTGCAGCAAATGCAGGAGTACGCGGTATACACCGTATTGGGCTGGTTTCGCCGTTTTGATGATTATCAACGGCAAAAACAGCAAGGTGTATGGCAATCGCTACCCAATTATGTGCGTCAGGAATTTACCGTCGGCGTTCTTGGCGCGGGGGTACTGGGCGGTGGCGTGGCTGAAAGTCTGCACCAGTGGGGTTTCCCGGTGCGTTGCTGGAGTCGTTCCCCAAAACAACTGGCCGGGATCACCAGTTTCCATGGCAGGGAGCAAATTAGCACTTTCCTCTCCGGGACGCAGGTGTTGATTAACCTGTTGCCGCATACGCCAGACACTGTCGGTATTATCAATCGAGCCTTACTGAATCAACTGAATGATGGCGCGTTTGTGCTTAACCTTGCGCGTGGTCCTCACTTGATTGAATCGGATTTGCTGGCGGCGCTGGAAGAAGGGAAAGTTAGAGCGGCTGCTCTGGATGTCTTTAATCAAGAGCCTCTGGAAGCGGGTCATCCTTTCTGGGCGCATCCGCGGGTGGCCATTACGCCACATAATGCTGCGGTCACGTTGCCGGATGTGGCGATGGATTATATCGCTAACGCTATCCGCTTACGTGAAAACGGCGAAATGCCGCCGGGCCGGGTGGACATTCAGCGCGGTTACTGACCTCGGGCTGGCCCCGCCAGCACGCCTGTCGGCTGCCGATTATTCCTCACTGATCGTCATCAGGTGTTGGTTCAGACCGTGCTTATTGCCGGGCGTCACGCAGATGCCCGGTGAATTTCCTATCAACAAGGATGTTAAATGTGGCGTCATACGGCGCAAAATACGCAGCGGCCAGTCACGTGAGTGAAGATGTTGTTTTATTGTGA
>JAATFO010000025.1 GCA_015655145.1 Enterobacterales bacterium
CTGTGCGAATTGATCTGCAACCGCAGATGCTGACCCATTTTGGCGTATCGCTGGATACAGTGCGCAGCGCCATCGCCAACAGCACCAGTAACTTGCCAAAAGGCAGGCTGGAAGGCAACCACCAGTCATGGGTGGTGGACAGTAACGGTCAGCTTGATAAAGCCGCGCAATATCGTGATCTGGTGGTCAGTTATCAACATGGTCGGGCGATTCATCTCAGTGATGTCGCCACGGTGTATGACGCGGTTGAGGATAAGTACAACCTCGGTTACTACAATCAGACGCCGTCGGTAATGATTGGCGTGACCCGCCAGGCGGGCGCCAACATGCTGCAAACCATTGATGCCATCAAAGCCCAGTTACCGGAGCTGCAAAGGAAGTTGCCGGCCGATACCATCCTGAAAATTGTCGTCGACCGTTCGCCAACCATTCGCACCTCATTGTATGACACCGAAGAAACGCTGTTGATTGCCATGTTGTTGGTGATTGGCGTGGTGTTCATTTTCTTACGCAATCTGCAGGCGGTGATCATTCCGGCGCTGGCCTTACCGGTATCGCTGATTGGTACTTGTGCGGTGATGTATCTGTTGGGTTACAGCCTCGATAACCTGTCATTGATGGCGCTGATTATCGCCACTGGCTTTGTGGTCGATGACGCCATTGTGGTGCTGGAGAATATCACCCGTTATATCGAAGCCGGGCTGAGTCCGGTGCGGGCCGCGTTGAAAGGGGCGCAGGAAGTGAGTTTTACCGTACTGTCGATGACGTTGTCGCTGGTGGCGGTTTTCATCCCAATCCTGCTGATGGGCAGTATCGTCGGACGTCTGTTCCGCGAGTTTGCGGTGACCCTGACTGTTTCGCTGATCATCTCCATGCTGGTTTCGCTGAGTCTGACGCCGATGTTGTGTTCACGCTTGCTGAAACGCAAATCACCGGTTACCCAACGCCCTCATCCGTTCTATCAGATGATTGAGAATCAGCTCAACCGGTTGCTGGAGGCTTATTCGAGAGGGCTGGCATGGGTTATGCGTCATCAACGGCTGACATTATTCAGCTTGCTTCTGACGGTTATGCTCAATGTCTTTCTTTATTCAGTGGTGCAGAAGGGCTTCTTTCCGCAGCAGGATACCGGTTTGTTGATGGGCATGCTGCGCGCTGATCAAAATGTGTCGTTCCAGGCGATGAAACCTAAATTACAGGCCTACGCCAAAATGATTCAGGAAGATCCTGCGGTGGATGGCGTAATGTCGTCGATGGGCAGTGGCGGTTTTGGTTCGCGTAATTCGGTCAATTTCTTTGTTCATCTGAAAGACTTTGATCAGCGCGACGCGACTGCCACGGAAGTCGCCAACCGGTTGAGCGCGAAAACGCGTAATGTGCCCGGCGTGGAGTTGTTCCTGATGGCCGCGCAGGATATTCATATCGGTGGGCGCAGCGCGAATGCGCAATACCAATATAGCCTGCAGGCGGATGACCTCGATACGCTGCGCATCTGGACGCCGAAAGTCAAAGCGGCCCTGGAAAAGATCCCGCAACTGTCCAGTGTCGACTCTGATTCACAAACCGGCGGTCAGGAGGTGATGATCACCATTGACCGCGACCGGGCCACGCAACTGGGCGTCAATGTGAACATGCTCGACACTTTGTTGAATAACGCCTTCAGTCAACGCGAAATCGCTACGCTGTATCATTCGCTCAATCAATATCATGTCGTGATGTCATTGAATGAGGATTTCACCCGATCTCCCGATACGCTGCACACCTTGTTTGTGGTGAATGATAAAGGCGACGCCATTCCGCTTTCGTCCTTCGCTCAGTTCAGCGGCGGCAATAGCCCGCTGTCGGTCGCCCATCAGGGACAGTCAGCAACCAGCACCATCGCGTTTAATCTGCAAGACGGTGTTTCGCTTGAGCAGGCTCAGGTGCTGATCAAAAACGCCATGGCGGAAATTGGGCTGCCTGCCGATGTGCAGGCGGGTTTTCAGGGTACGGCAAAAGCCTTTGCTGAATTATCGGCATCCATGCCATGGCTGATTCTGGCCGCGCTGGCGGCGGTCTATATTGTGCTTGGCATGTTGTATGAGAGTTATATTCATCCACTGACCATCCTTTCAACCTTGCCTTCGGCGGGTGTCGGGGCATTATTATTGCTGCTGCTGACCAATACCCAACTGACGGTGATTGCGTTGATCGGCATTTTATTGTTAATCGGCATTGTGAAGAAAAATGCCATTATGATGATCGACTTTGCGCTGGCCGCTGAGCGACAACAGGGATTGACGCCGCAACAGGCGATCACTCAGGCATGTCTGATGCGTTTTCGGCCTATCATGATGACCACCCTGGCGGCCTTTTTTGGCGCATTGCCCCTGGCGCTGGGCAGCGGCGGTGATGCTGATTTGCGTAGCCCGCTAGGGCTGGCCATTGCCGGCGGTTTGGCGCTCAGCCAGTTGTTAACGCTGTTCACCACACCGGTGGTTTACCTTTATCTCGACCGCGCCAGCCGCGCCACTCGTCGCCAGTGGCAACGCCTGCGTCATGCTGAATAACTGACTATGAAACTGAATTACGGTGTCTTTTCTCCTCTTTTTTTCGCACTGTTGTTAACGGGGTGCGCGGTGGGACCGGATTATCATCGCCCTACGGTTGCCGTGCCGCTGCATTACAAAGAAGCGCAAGGCTGGCATGAAGCCAGGCCGCAAGATGAACGCAGTAAAGGCGAATGGTGGGCGGTCTATCATGATGAGACACTCGCCAGCCTGTTACGGCAAGTGAAGATCTCCAACCAGAACGTGGCGATGTATGAAGCGCAATATCGCCAGGCGCGGGCGCTGGCCGCTGAATCGCGCGCTGATTTGTTCCCCACCGTCAGCGGCAATGCCTCCGGCACTCGCAGCGGTAGCCAGGGAAGCAGCAATAGCAGCGGACAACGCACGGTCAGTAATGCTTTTTCGGCAGGCGCCAGCGCCAGCTGGGAGTTGGATCTCTGGGGCAAATTGCGGCGTACGCTGGAACAGAATAAAGCCAGTCAGCAAGCCAGTCAGGCAGAGCTGGCCAGTATTACACTGAGTGCGCAATCCGAACTGGCGCAGGATTATTTCCAGTTACGGATTATGGACCAGCAAATAGCCCTTTATCAGCGAAGTGTCAGTGCTTACCAACGTTATTTACAGGTGATTGAAAACAAATATCAGGCGGGCAGTGAGTCACGCGCCACGCTGGCGCAGGCGCAGACGCAACTGGAAAGCGCCCGCGCCAGCGCGCTGGATTATCAATGGCAACGGGCGCAACTGGAACATGCGATTGCTTTATTGCAGGGTAAAAATCCGGCGTCATTTCGGTTGCCTGTGGCTGCTTTCACCGCTACCTTGCCGGTTATTCCGTCGGCCCTGCCTGCGGATTTGCTGCAACGTCGTCCGGATATCGCCTATGCGGAACGGAATGTTGCAGCACAAAACGCGGCGGTTGGCGTCGCCATTGCCGGTTATTATCCCGACCTGACATTAAGCGCCAGCGGCGGTTTCTCCAGTTCAGTGCTGCACAACCTGGTTTCATTACCGAATCGTGTCTGGTCGTTAGGCCCGGAACTCAGTGGCACGTTGCTGGATTTTGGCGCCACATCGGCGCAAGTGGAACAGGCACGGGCAGCCTATGACGCCAGTGTGGCCAGCTATCGTCAGGCGGTGCTGGAAGGGTTTGTTGAAGTAGAAAACTATCTGGTGGAGTTGCATACCCTGGATGATGAGCGGCTGGCGCGCCAGCGCGCCAGCGATGCAGCGCAGGACTCCGCACGAGTAACCCGGAATCAATATGACGCCGGGATGATTGACTATCTGGATGTAGCAACAACCGAAAACACCAGCCTTAGCCAACAGCAGAGTTTGCTGTCGTTGCAAAGTACGCAGTGGGTTGCCAGCGTTAAACTGATCGCCGCCCTCGGCGGTGGCTGGGATGCGCAGTCACTGAGCCAGTAGGGCTTAAAGGGAAGTGGCCGGCAGGCGGGCAATTTGCCGCGTCAGCCGGTGAAATTCGTTAATCGCCAGCGGCGGCAGGCGGTGCGTCAGGGCCTTTTGCACCCGGGGGAGATGGGCTCGCAAGGTATCGTAAACCGCCAGGCCGTTGTCCGTCAGCGATAACAACGAGCGGCGGGCATCATGCGGATCTCGCGGATCACGCATCAGGTGGGTTCTCACCATGCGCATGACCATGCGCACAGCATTGCTTTCCTCAATAGAGGCCATGGTGGCCGCCGTACGAATATCAATGTTCGGGATCATCGCCACCACATCCATCAGGGAAAACAGCGAGGCGCTAATATTCTCATCGACACGTTCACGCCAGAGACGACGCCAGGTGCGGCAAGCCTGACGTAAGAAAAACCACGGCGAATGAGTGAGCGGCGGGATCACCGGGTGGCTGATGTCGCTGATGTCATTATCACTCTGATAGAGGGTCATCTCTTCGCTGATCATGGCCCAGCTTTGTACCAAAGCCGCTTGTTCAGCACCACTGAGCGGTTGCATAAGCTCGCGGTCGACGGTTTCGACCAAAGATGCCATTTCTTCCAGCATCGTCAGTGCCTGCGGGGAAAGTGTCAGCATGGAACGACGGGAATCTGATGGCGCTTTACGCCGTTCGACCAGGTGTTGATCGGCCAGCCGTTTCAGAATGGGGCCGATGGTCGCCCGGTCAATACCCACCCTGTCAGCCAGTTCGTAATGGCCGATGCCCGGCTTGTACAATAATCCATTCAGGGCGAGAAACTGCGGCTGAGTAAAGCGATTATTGATGGTATTACGCCACAACGCCGTGCTGACTTGATCGGCTGCGGCCAGGGCAAACCCTGATGTTGCCAGCATGGTAGTGGGTGTATTGTTCATCGTTGTAGCGTAATCACAGCCTATTCCTTCCCGGTATTTGCCGTACGGTATCTGGTTCTGGCGTTAAAATTTTGAATAATATTGCGCAGTAAACGGGCAATATTGTTGTTGCCCTGATTGACTGGCACGGCACCGGTGAAAATAATCGACCCCACGGAAAATACCGCACCGCCGCCGGGGTGTTCAACCAGCACCATATCGGAACGAACGTCGTGATTATATCGTGCATTCAGTTTATTCGATACTGTCGTCACATCTTCCGGTACCGGGACATACCATTCACTGTGTGGTTCCGATGAGGCGAGAACAATGGCATGTGCCGGTGTGCCGTAACGGTAATCGATACGATCAATTTCATCGCCACTGGTGCCATTCATGATTAAACCAAAATCACCGACCACTTCCTCGCTGATGCCATCAAAGACCCAGGCAACATCGGCGTCATAAGAGCGTGCGCTGCGCCGATAACCAGGGGCTTTGTTATCCCAGCCATGGCCGCCCATGCCCACACCAAACAGGTGATGCGCGCTACGTCCGCGGCTACGCCAGATACCGCCAGGTTCACCCGTACTGGCATGATAGCGTTCACCGGGCGCGGCATCCCAGTGACGTAATCCCTCGGATTTTCGCACTTCCAGCAAGTGAGGCAAGCCGGCAAACGGGGTGGTGACCCAGTAAAAACCATCGCCGCCGAGATAAAGCAGACCGCCGCCACGGGCGACATGCTGTTCATAGGCATCCAGCATGGGGCTGCTGTAATACTCCGGATGGCTCCCCGTAATCACTGTCTGATACGGGGAGAGTACGGTCGTGCTTTCATTATGCAGGTCGTGCTCGGTGATAACATCAAACGGCATCCCCTGTTGGGTGAGGAACCAGACCATATAGAGATCGGCGGAAAAACGGCGCGGCGCGTGAAATCCCCAGAAACGGTAGTTTGGCCGCATATTCGGGATGGGGCGCAATGAGCTGGAATAGGCCACGCCGGAACCGTCATTATGCAGATCATAATGGCTTTTGCCCCATTCCTGGTGGATGGCGACTAAATCTTCCCAGTCACCGGTTTGCACCGGAATTTCACTCCCTTGTTCAAACTCGCCTTCTGTCAGGTGTTCATTAGCGTAAGCAATATAGGTGTAGGAAGCCATGACCATGACGATGTTTGCGGTGGGCGCGCCTGCGGCTGGACGGACGATCAGCGGGATGAAATCATCGGCTAACCCGGCGGCCTGCAAACGAACCGCATATACGCCACTGGACAGATTCGCCGGTAAAGAGACCACGGCGCTGACTGGCCAACAGGCATTTTCTAAATCATCATCATGAAAATAGATCGCGTCATAACAGGCGGGATCCGTTTTCCAGTCCAGCACATCATCATGCCAGTCGGGGCCGGTCATGGCGCGCGTCGGGGCATTCACTAACTGTAAATGCAATTGCTGACCGCTGATATCGGGAACGTGCTGGCAATGCATCTGTTGTTCAAACGCCCACTGCGCCGCAATCTGCCCCTCTACCGTGATCACCGGGCGGGCAATTTTACCGTTGAACCTTCCCAGCGGAAAACGCTGGGCGCCGCGGATGTCTATCTCCCGCGCCGCCAGTAATACCGTACTCCGTGGTTTGAGGATGATCCCAGGGGCGGATAGCTGTATCGGCGGGATTGCTTCGCTCTGCACCGTAAGACGGCAGTGACTGGGGGAAACATCCAGCGTCAGGTGATGCCACTGGCGCAACGCCAGAGGCGCACTGGTGATCAGTGTCTGGTTTTGTGCGCAAAATACCACGCAGCCATTGCTGTCCAGTCCCAGAACCAGCTGGGCATCGGGTAAGGCGAACAAGCCCTGAACCTCTGATTCTGCAGGCAGAGTGGGCCAGATGGACAGCGTAATGGTGCAGTGTTGCCCCAACGACAGCATCGCGTCGCTGGTGGCCCATGAACCAATTGGCGTATCCTGCTCTTGCGCCAGCACTGTTTGCGTCGCGATAGTGTCTACCGGCTGATAGAGGAAGCCAGGGCCCGCCGGATTATCATCACCATGAATTAAGCGCACGACCGCCACGCTTACCGCACTGACGCTGCTGCTGATCATGACATTGACATCCTCTCCGGCACGAAAGCTCAATGCCGAAAGGTAACCAATCAGATACATATCTCCGCCTTATTTTGATTTATGGATAAAGTAACGAACCGCTTCCAGCGCGGCGGCCATGACCAGCACACAACCGGTAATGATTCCGCTTAGTTCGGTACCGATATCGAGTAAAATTAGTCCGTTACGTAAGGTTCCAATTAACCACACCCCAACGAGAACGCGCCAGATACTGCCTTTACCGCCGGTAAACGGCACACCACCAAGTAATACTGCGGTTAAGATGATCACCTCGAAGCCATCGCCGAGGGTGCCGGAAGGGGCGCTGTTCAGTCGGGCAATTTGCAACAAGCCCGCAATCCCTACGGCCAGCCCGGTCAGGATATACAACATGGTCACGACCAGTTTGACGCGAATGCCGATCAGAAACGCCGCGCGCGCATTGACGCCAATAGCGATAATTTGTCGCCCAACAGGAAAACAACTGGTGGTGATCAGGCTTATCAGGCATACCGTCAGGGCGACAATTACCACGTCGGGAAGGCCAAAGGTGCTGTCGGAGCCAAAATTGGCGAAGGCGTCCGGGAAGCCGTAAATCGAACCTTGTCCCATGTATTGCGCCAGTCCGCGCGCGGCGGCCAGTCCACCGAGGGTAACCACAATCGGCGAAAACGAGAGCATGCCAATCAGTACGCCGTTGAGGGCGCCGGCGGCGATCCCCACAGCCAGCCCCACCAGAACGCCGGGAATTAACCCCCAACTGTTGAGCGCCAGACCCGCGGAAACCCCCACCAGCGCTAACACCGATCCTACGGAAAGATCGACATAGCCCGCCATCATCAGCATGGCAAAGACGGCGGCGACGATAAATGTTGGCGCATTCTGTGCGGCGATAGCCAACAGATTATCGGCGGTGAAGAATACCGGTGTCTGGCTGGCAAAGTAGCCCATCAGCAACACGGTTGCGACGGGCAAGATCCAGCGCGTGATGGCCAGACCGAGTGATTTCCAGCCAGGCACTAAGCGCGGTTCCGGAAGCTTAGGTGCAGTATCCTGCGATGTTTTTAACGTGATAGACATAGTAATGACCGCCATAAATAAGACATTCCGCCGCCGGTTAACCGTGCGCCAGCGTAATCAATTTCTCTTCACCAATAGTCGGATCGACAATGCTGGCGATTTTGCCATCGACCAGAACCACTACCCGATCCGCTAACGCGACAATCTCTTCCGGATCACTGGAAGCGAAAATTACTGCATGCTCCGGTTGTGCCGCATAATCACGGATCAGTGCGTACAATTCCTGACGTGCGCCGATATCGACCCCCTGAGTGGGTTCATCAAGCAGTAACAGGTGGCTGTTATCAATGCCGGTGATCCAGCGGCCCACCATCAGTTTTTGGGCGTTGCCGCCGGAAAAATTATTGCCTTCACGTGCGGGATCGGCAGGGAGCAGACCAACGCGTTGTGCCAGACGCTGGAAGATCGCGTGTTCTTTTTTTCGTGGGCGCCATGGATGAGACAGCGCGTTATAGTGTGGCAATAACAAATTTTCGCAGGCGCTCATACTGCCAAAGAGCGACTGTTCTTTACGGTCGGAAGCCACCAGAACAATGCCTTGATTTCGGGCCTTTTGCGGTGAATCTCGACGAATATCGCGGCCACGCATCAGCAGTTCGCCGCTACTGCGCGTCACCCCGGCCAGCCCTTCCAACAGGTCGGTACGCCCGGCCCCCAGCAAACCATACACGCCGATGATTTCGCCTTCATTGATGGTAAGATCGAGCGGTCCGGTCCAGGAAGAACAGTAGTTCTGTAGGGAAATTAGGGGCTGTCCGATAGCGGTCTGGCGCTTCACATGAGAGACGTTGCTTTCGGGCGAGATTGCATGAACCAAATCGCTGAGATTGAGCTCGCTGATTTCACGCGTCCACAAAATATTGCCATCGCGTAATACGGTCACTTTATCGGCCACTTCCAGGACTTCCCGCAGCAGATGGGTGACGTAAATAATGATCAGGCCATGCTCTTGCGCCAGGCGACGAACGAGATCAAGCAGTACTGTCACTTCATTCTCACTGAGTGCGGCGGTGGGTTCGTCCAGAATCAGCACGGATGGTTCTTTCAGTAGCGCCCGGGCTATTTCGACGGTTTGCTGTTCGCCAACACTCAGATCTTCCACCAGAGCACGCGGGTTAACCTCAACCCCGAGAGATTCAAGAATATCTACGGTACGCGCCTGTTGCATCCGCTGGCGTGTGGTGCCGAATGCGCTACGGATTTCATTAACCAGAAAGATATTGTCACTGACCGTCAGCGAGCCAATCAGTTGAAAGTGCTGATAGATGCTGGCGATGCCTGCTTCAAATGCCGATGTTGGCGTAAAGTGTTTATAGGCGGTGGTGCCGATAATCAGATCGCCAGAATCTGGCGTGACTGCACCACTCAGACAACCCAGCAACGTGGATTTACCGGCCCCATTGGGGCCGAGCAGGGCATGAACTTCACCGGCTTTTAAATCCAGATCAATGCCTTTCAATACTTCCTGGGCATCAAAAGATTTTCGTAACTGGCGGATACTTAACCCTTTTGCCGTCAGATCGATGCTCATGATCAATCCTTATACTGCGCGATCAGGGTATCCAGTTTTTGCGGATCACGTAATGTACCGAGCTCAACGGCGGTTTCGTAATTAGTCCGACCTTTACCGGTAATGGCCGCCACGGCATTGTCGATAATCGAATGGGCTAAATCATCGAGCAGAATTGCGGCTGAGGCGCGGTAAGCTCCCCCTTGTTTGACGGCTTCAAGCCCTTCGACGGTGCCATCCTGGCCAGCAATATAAGCATCTTCGGCTTTAATGCCGGCATTTTTAAACGCCCGTAACGCACCCAAAGCCGCATCGTCGTTGATGCCGATAAACACACGTAAATCAGGATGTTGACGCAATGCGTCTTCGGCTATTTGCAATCCGCAGGCCTGGGTGGCGCAATCCTGTTGCGAAATTACCGGTAAACCTGCCGCTTTAAATTGCTGCAGCGGTTCTTCCCAGCGTCCGGCAAAGCCTTTTAACGGGGTAAGGGTGGTGACAGCGGCACTGATTTTCCCTTGCGGATAACGTTGTTTTACCCATGCCAGCGCATCTTTTGCCACCAGGTCGCCACTTTGCACGTTGTCGAAACCAACGGAACCATCAGCGCCTTTACTGGCGCCAGCGTATGTCAGCCATTTGATGCCTTTCTTTTGCGCCTGGATGCGCAGCCCGTCCAGGGCCGTGGCTTCCACCGGCAGGACGATAATGGCATCAACCCGTCGGGTCACCCAGCTTTCCAGGGTGGCGCGTTGTGATTCGAGATTGCTTTGATGAGTGTTATCCAGCAAGACATGCACGCAACCGTTTTCTTTGCCCGCCTCTGTTACTTTCTTTTTAAGCGCAATAGCAAATTGTGACTCGCCTACCGGATGACTGAAACCGATGGTCCAGGTTTTTTCACAACTCCCCGCGTTTGCCGCCAGGGCTGCCGGACTGAGTGCGATGCCCAGTGCCGCCACACTGACGGAAAACAGGATTCCCCGATGTTGAAAAAAAGATGTCATAGCGATGCTCCAGAAAAGTGTGATTTGTTATAAGCCTGAATCGGCCACTGGCTGTTCAGGTTACATTCAAACTAGACTAGAGCGTGTAGCATGTAAATAGCATGAAAAATACACATAAATACGTTGTTTTATTTATGTTGTCAGAATTTTAAATAACAAATTTCATTTTTATCATGTTAAAAATCTACTATCTATTATATTTAGTTTTATTATTCTGTTTTGTGCTTTATTTTTGTTTTTGTTATGTCTGTTGCACGCTTTTTATCATAAGAAAAAAGGCTGGACGCTATCCCGATGTCTGGCGTGATAAAAGGGGGGATTTTGACCCATTAAGCGGCCTGTTTTTCCGATATCACCTTGTAAACAATGAGGTTAATCAGCGCAAAAGATGTCAGATACCGGCGCTGATGGTTGGGATTACGCTTCACCGGAAGATAAAAGTGTGATCATTGTCATATAAATTTCCTATATTTCGTTGACCCGATGTTTTTGCAGCGGCGGAGGATCTGTTTTGTACCTCAGGAGGTATTTTTTATTTCACCGTGACTTATGTAGCGAATTGGCTGATTCCACTACAGGCGGAAGGCATTTATTGCAGGCGATCGAGGATTGAGGAAAAGCGCCCGGGTCGCGGCGCCAAAGTCAACACGACGAAGTGCTTCCGCTCGAAAGCAATTCCCCAAACACATAATCCAGACTCTCAGCGGGCTTCATCGAACCATGGCGTTGTGAAAGCGTTCCATCATGGCAAGCGCTTCGTCGAGCATATTGGGCGCTACGGCCGCTTCAAGCTCTGTCTCGATACGCATCACAGCGGTATTGGCGGCTCCGGCCCTGGTTTGGCCCTCCGCCGTCAGCCGCGCCAGTTGCCGGCGGCCGTGGTGGCTGTCCTGGCGGCGCTCGACGAGCCCCTGGGCTTCCAGCCGGGACAGCACGCTTTGCATCGATTGCGGCGTGATGAAAGCGCGCTCCGCCAGATCGGCATTGGTTTGGTCGGACCTGACATTCAACTCCGCCAGCACCGCATATTGCGCAGGACTCAGATCCAGCGGGGTGAGCGCTTCTTCCATGCGCCGGTGCAGCGCGTGTTGCGCCAGTTTGAGCCGGTAGCCCAGCAGTGGAGCCATGTCTTGTGACATTGAAATATCAGGAGCCTTATATTAAGATATCAGTCCCCTTATATTACTGCAATCATCCATAAAGGAAAATATCTTATGTCCAGACTGACAGGCCCCGATTTCATTGGCATTCAGGCGCAAGATCTGGCGGAGGCTCGCCACTTCTATGGCGACAGGCTTGGCCTTAGCGTCTTGCAGGAAACACCTGAGTCTGTGGTTTTCGACAGTAAACCGATTCCGTTTGCCGTCAGAAAACCGCGGGTCGACCTTGATGCCGCCCAGGGCAAGCTGGGCTGGTGCGTGGCCTTGTGGTTTGCCTGCGATGACGCACAGACATTGCACGATCGCCTGGTGACCGAAGGGCTGCCGAGCATTTTCCCGCCTAAAGATGGGCCGTTTGGACGCTACTTCGCCTTCTGTGATCCATTTGGCTACACGATCACGGTCCATACGGCATGACAGAGGCTCGCTACTGGCTGGGCGTTGCCAGTCGAGATCACGTCAACATGGCGCAGGATGGTGGCTTCTGCCAGTTTTGCCATAGCAAGGTGTCGCCGGTTCGACGTCTGGCCGAAGGCGATGGGGTGGTGTATTACTCTGCGCGCGAGGCGATGGGCTCAGGTGCGGCGATCCGTTCTTTCACTGCCATCGGGCGGATTCGACCAGGAGAGATATACCAGGCGACGCAGTCGGCATGCTTCCAGGCATGGCGCAGGGATGTTGATTACTGGCCGGCTGAGGATGCGCCAATAGCGCCATTGCTGGGAGCGCTATCGTTCTCGGCGGATAACGCCAATTGGGGCTGGCGTATGCGGCAGGAATTCTTCGAGATTAGTCGGGCGGACGTTGAGCTGATCGCACAGGCCATGAAGGGAGAAGAAGAAAAGTATGAGCACGGGCATCCACTCTGAGCGCTAACCGGTGTTGCCCGTTCTACGTCGTCATGCTTCCTGCAGGCAGCCCGAAACAGATTTAATGCATTGCGTTGTATACGTTTTTATACTTTTTGTGCTTTACGCAAAGGTTTGACTTCGGCCATTTTTCAGTGTTTTCCTCCCACTTTCTATTGAGTAGCGTCACTATATCCGGCATTGTTGTTGCCGTTATCTTTCCCGTTGTCGTTGTGGCAACGGGAAATCTATCGGCTATATCGGCAATCTTGCTAAGGAACTGGCATGCTTTTCTCTGTTTTTCGTTTTTTGTTTCGTTTGCTCTGGCGGGTGACGCTACACGGCGATCTTTCCGTGCTACATAAAAATAATGTATTGATTACGCCCAACCATATGTCATTTATTGATGGCATTTTGCTGGCGCTCTTTTTGCCGGTCAGACCGGTGTTCGCTGTTTATTCCTCCATCAGCGAAAAATGGTTTATGCGTTGGCTAAAACCGTTGATTGATTTTGTACCGCTCGATCCCACCAAACCGATGTCAATCAAACAACTGGTGCGCCTGATTGGCGCTGGACGACCGGTGGTGATTTTTCCTGAAGGACGCATAACCATGACCGGATCGCTGATGAAGATCTACAGCGGCGCGGGGTTTGTGGCGGCGAAATCGCAGGCAACCGTGGTCCCGGTGCGGATTGAGGGGGCGGAATATACCCCGTTTGGTCGTCTTGGCGGAGTATGCAAACGTCGCTGGTTTCCGCGCATCACTCTGACAGTATTACCCGCTACCACCATTCCGGTGCCTGATGCGCCGCGCGCGCGCGATCGTCGTTTGCTGGCGGGTGAGCATTTGCACCATATTATGATGGAAGCGCGCATGGCGGTACGCCCGCGTGAGACACTCTATGAGGCATTTCTCAGTGCGCGCACCCGCTATGGCTATTTTAAGACCTGTATTGAAGATGTTTATTTTCAACCAGACAGCTATACCGGGCTATTGAAGAAAGCGCTGGGGGTGGGGCGTATCCTTGAACGCTATACCCGGCCGGGCGAATATGTCGGCCTGCTGCTGCCGAATACCACGGTGACTGCCGCCGCAATTCTTGGGGCATCAATGCGTGGACGTGTGCCGGCGATGCTCAATTACACCGCTGGCATCAATGGATTGACCAGTGCGTTGCGCGCAGCGGAAATCAACACTGTATTCACCTCGCGACAGTTTCTGGATAAAGGTAAGCTCGGGCATTTACCTGCCGCTATCAGCCAGGTTCGATGGGTCTATCTTGAAGATTTGAAGGAGACGGTGACCGCACGCGATAAACTGTGGATCTTCACCCACTTGCTGTTCCCACGCCGGGCGATGCAACCCCAGCAACCAGAGGATGCGGCGATGGTGCTGTTTACTTCCGGTTCCGAAGGTAATCCGAAAGGCGTGGTGCATTCGCATAAGAGCTTGCTGGCGAATGTCGAACAGATTCGCACGGTGGCTGATTTCACGCCACGCGATTGTTTTATGTCAGCACTGCCGCTGTTTCATGCCTTTGGTTTGACGGTGGGATTATTGACGCCTTTACTGACCGGTGCTGAGGTGTTTCTCTATCCCAGCCCGTTACACTATCGGATTGTGCCGGAACTGGTGTATGACCGTAACTGCACCGTGTTGTTTGGCACCTCAACATTCCTGAGTAACTATGCCCGCTTTGCCAGTCCTTATGATTTTGCTCGCCTGCGCTATGTGGTGGCCGGTGCGGAAAAATTGCAGGAAGGGACTCGCCAGCTATGGCAAGAGCGTTTTGGTATTCGTCTCCTGGAAGGGTATGGCGTAACGGAATGCGCGCCGGTGGTGGCGATTAACGTGCCGATGGCGACGAGGAAACAGACTGTCGGACGTATTTTACCCGGTATGGATTCACGCTTGATTGCGGTGCCGGGGATTGCGCAAGGCGGCCGCTTACAATTGCGTGGCCCCAATATTATGAAAGGTTATCTGCGCGTTGAACGTCCGGGATTTCTGGAAACGCCATCAGCCGACAATGGTGCGGGCGAATGGGATGACGGCTGGTATGATACTGGTGATATTGTCAGCTTTGATGAGGGCGGTTTCTGCCAGATTCTGGGGCGGGTGAAACGTTTTGCCAAAATTGCCGGCGAGATGGTCTCACTGGAAAATGTTGAGCAAATCGCCTTGCGTGCTTCTCCTGATAAACAGCATGCCGCAGTGGTTAAGCCCGATGGAAACCGTGGTGAAGCCCTGGTATTGTTTACCACTGACAGCGTCTTGTCACGGGAGGCATTGCAACGGGCGGCGCGCGAGCTGGGCTGCACCGAACTGGCCGTACCACGGGACATTCGTCCACTGGCGCAACTGCCACTACTGGGCAGCGGTAAAGCAGATTTCGTTACCCTGAAGAAAATGGTGGAAGATGAGGCAGCGCAAGTATGAGTAACCCGGTATTGAATGGGGCGCCGCTGTTATCGCGTGGCATGTTAATGGTCATTATCGCCCAATTTTTTTCGGCATTTGGCGATAATGCGCTGTTATTCGTCACGCTGGCGGTGCTGAAAAATCAGCACTATCCCGACTGGAGTCAGCCGGTATTGCAGATGGTGTTTGTCACGACCTATATCATTCTCGCCCCTTTTGTCGGCCAGTTAGCTGATAGCCTGGCGAAAGGACGTGTAATGATGCTGGCCAACAGCATGAAACTACTGGGTGCACTCATTATTTGCTTCGGCCTGGATCCGTTCCTCGGTTACAGCCTTGTGGGTATTGGCGCCGCAGCGTATTCGCCGGCAAAGTACGGTATCCTTGGCGAGATAACCACCGGCGACAAGCTGGTCAAAGCCAATGGATTGATGGAAGCCTCCACCATTGCCGCCATTCTGTTGGGATCAGTTGCTGGCGGGGTACTCGCCGACTGGAAGATCCTGGCGGCGCTGATGGTGTGTGTGCTGGCGTATGCATTGGCGGTGGCGGCGAATCTGCTAATCCCGACCCTGAGCGCTGTCCGTCCGGAACAAAGCTGGCATCCTCTGCACATGTTGCAACGCTTTTCTCAGGCATGCCGCGTGTTATGGCATGACGGGGAAACGCGCCTTTCTCTGGTGGGCACCAGCCTGTTTTGGGGCGCGGGGGTAACGTTACGTTTTCTGTTGGTGCTGTGGGTGCCGGTGGCTTTAGGTATTACTGATAATAAAACGCCGACATTGCTGAATGCGATGGTGGCGGTCGGTATTGTTTTCGGTGCGGCGGCGGCGGCGAAACTGGTGACGTTGAACAGTGTCAGGCGATGTTTACCTGCGGGGATGCTGATTGGTGTCGTGGTGATTATTTTCGCATTGCAACAGCAATTAATGAATGCCTATCTGTTACTGGTGCTGATCGGCCTGCTTGGCGGGTTCTTTGTGGTGCCGCTGAATGCATTGCTGCAAGAACGGGGAAAACGCACAGTGGGTGCCGGCAATGCGATTGCGGTACAGAATCTTGGCGAAAACAGCGCGATGCTCATGATGCTTGGGCTGTTTTCACTGGCGATAAAATGGGGAGCCCCGGTTGTGGCGGCCGGCGTTGGGTTTGGTGCGATATTTGCGCTGGTTATCGCTATTTTGTGGGCATATCAGCAACGGCGAAAACCAACCGTTGACTGATATCATGAGCCTGGAGGTCGTCTGGCCCCGGGCTCATGCTCACCAGTGTGCTAACATCAACGATCATGGCGCCGGGTAGGTATAGCGGCGGTGGATCGCCTCCATCTCTTCCAGTATTTCGGCGTTCAGAGTCAGGTTGAAGCTGTCTATATTGATTTGCAACTGCGCCAGCGTGGTGGCTCCCAACAGCGTGCTGGCAACGAAAGGTTGCTGGCGAACGAAGGCCAGCGCCATTTGCGACGGGTCGAGATGGTGTTTTTTCGCCAGGGCGAAATAAGCAGCAATGGCCTGTTGCGACTGTTCCCCACTGTAGCGCGTAAAGCGGCTGTACAGCGTGTTGCGTGCGCCAGCCGGTTTGGCCCCATTCAGATATTTCCCACTCAACGTGCCGAAGGCGAGGCTGGAATAGGCCAACAACTCAATGCCTTCATGCTGGCTGATTTCCGCCAGACCCACCTCGAAACTGCGGTTCAACAAACTATAGGGATTCTGGATAGTCACAATGCGTGGCAGTTCGTGTTTTTCTGCCAGTTGCAGATAACGCATCACACCCCATGGCGTTTCATTGGAAACGCCGATATAACGGATTTTGCCGGCGCGTACTTGTTCGTTCAGCGCTTCCAGCGTTTCCAGTAACGTTACCGGGACGCTGGTATCAGCGTACTGATAACCCAGTTTACCGAAGAAGTTTGTTTGCCGTTGCGGCCAGTGCAATTGGTAAAGGTCGAGATAATCGGTATTCAGACGTTTCAGGCTGGCTTCCAGCGCTTCACGGATATTTTTACGATCCAGTGCCTGATGGGGGCGAATTGACGCATCGTTACCTCGTGCCGGGCCTGCTATTTTCGAAGCGAGGATAATTTTTTCCCGGTTGCCGCGCGATTTCAGCCAACTGCCAATGTAGCGTTCTGTTAGCCCCTGGGTTTCCGGGTTAGGAGGAACCGGGTACATTTCGGCGGTATCAATCAGGTTGATGCCAGCACGGACGGCCAAATCCAGTTGAGCATGCGCATCGGCTTCGCTATTTTGCTCACCAAATGTCATGGTGCCCAGCCCCAACTGGCTAACTTCCAGTGTGCTATGGGGGATACGGTGATATTGCATTTGCCGGCTTCCTTTTTCTTTATGGAAAGGGTAAAGCGTGATGAGTTCCCTTTGCGACTATAACCGCCGCTGAGAAATGGGGAAAGAGGGGAATGATCATGAAGTGCGGTTAGAGTGCCCGTTGCGGTACAAAAGTCAACGCAGCAGGCGGAAATCAATGCTAATCAGCGCTCAATAATAGAGGAAATCTCATCCCCGTTTATTTGTAACTCATGACCGTTCTGATCGGTGTATTTTACCAGGCCGGTTTCTTTATCGATCACCGGTTTGCCATCGGTCATAATCATATGCCCATCTTTTGTCGCCATGACATAATTACTGCTACACCCGCTTACCAGGAACACCAGCGCAATGGTGCTGGCACTTAATATCCACTTCATTCACCTCTTCTCCCTTAGTTACTGCCCAATAATCAGTGTAGTCATAAACTTTTTTCCAGCCGATGTTAATCACATTTTTCTGAAAAACAGTGGCGTGAGAGATACGCCACTGTATTTATCACAGGGGATTTTTTTTATTGCGCACCAGATTGAGGCTCTCTACTGCCATGGAGAAGAACATAGCGAAATAGATATAGCCTTTGGGCACATGAATATTGAAACTTTCGAGGATCAGGGTAAAGCCGACCAGAATCAGAAACGCCAGCGCCAACATTTTGACTGACGGGTGACGCTCAACAAATTCACCAATGGCTTTGGCGGCAAACATCATCACGCCAACGGCAATGACGACCGCCGCCATCATAATAAACAGATGATCGGAAAGGCCAACTGCCGTGATCACTGAATCGAGACTGAAAATGATGTCCAACAGCATGATTTGCAGGATGGCGCCGAAAAACGAATGAACGCGGGTTTTATGAACCTCCTCTCCTCCTTCAATTGTTTCATGGATTTCCATGCTGGATTTCCACAGCAGGAACAGGCCACCGAACAACAGAATCAGATCACGGGCGGAAAACGGATGATCCATCAGTGAGAAGAGCGGATGGGTTAGTCTGACAACCCAGGCGATGCAGGCCAGTAAACCAAGACGCATTAACATTGCGCCCATTAACCCCAAGCGGCGCGCGCTATTTTGTTGTTTTTTAGGTAGTTTTGCAACCACCAGCGAAAGGAAAATGATATTGTCGATACCCAGGACAATTTCTAAAATAGTCAGTGTGCCAAGTGCTAACCAGGCATTGGGATCTGTAATCCAGTCAAACATACTAACGTTGCATCCTAAACGAAAAGTAAACGGTGATTATACGCATGTGGAGCGGCTGACGGAAAACTTTACGTTACAGCAAAAAATGGCGTGCCAGTAGCGGTGTGGTAAAGGTTTTCTTCAAATAAAAGCCGCGCGGCAGGGTCATAATGGGCTGGCCGTGTTCACCAACTCCGCTGGTTAGCGCTTTGCTATTGGCGGCTTTAGGCCGAATTTGCAGTACCTGTCCGTGGCGGGCGGTAATGTGCTCGACGCGGCCGAGGACAATGAGATCCATCAATTCTTCCCAGTCGCGGCGCAATTGCTCTTCTTCTTGTGGTGTTGGGCTCCAGAGCAATGGATTCCCCACCCGCCTCTCAGCCAGCGGAATCGCGCGATCGCCTTCTACCGGAACCCATAATACGCGGGCCAGTTTGTGCCGCACATGACTGGTTTCCCATATCAC
This sequence comes from Enterobacterales bacterium, assembly GCA_015655145.1. Classification (GTDB taxonomy): domain Bacteria; phylum Pseudomonadota; class Gammaproteobacteria; order Enterobacterales; family Enterobacteriaceae; genus JAATFO01. The sequence continues at coordinate 18,984 of JAATFO010000025.1, forward strand.
GCCAGTATTGCCCGTTAACGGCGCGACGCAGACAAATGTGGTTTCCAGCGGCCGACCATGGCTATCCACCGGAATGGTTTTGAGCTCGACGCCCAAATGAGCGAAATCGGGTTCTGGCTTACTGCCGGCACTGGCGCCGAGGTGTATTTCCAGCAATGTCCCCACCCAGCCTTTATCATGTCGCAAGTCGACCGGAACGCGAACTCGCGCTTTGAGCGCGAGTTCGCGTAACGTCTGGCCCGCCAGGGCCTGCGCGCGTGCCAGAAGCATGGCTTCATCTGTTGGCGCGGGCACAAGAGGAAAATCAACCGTCATAGTCAACCTGTTGCGGGGGTTAAAAAACAAACAGCTGTCATTCTGTTAACGTGAAACAGAAAAATAACGCCGGAGAACAGAAATAATAGCATGATAAATCATGATTTTTTAATTTTACCTGATGCATCTTGATAGCATTGCTTGTCGGGTTGTACCCGGTTGTCATCGACAATGAACAGGATCACACCCCCAGTTATCCACAGAAATGCGGGATAACTCGATTTTTCATTGAATACTGTGTTGATTTACAGCCTTGACGACAGAGAATTTTGTCGAATTACGTCATTTTGTGCGTAACTTTCTGGGATATGCTGTGGATAAAAATCGTGATGTTCGATCTTTCGTCAGCCCGTGACAGATGGGCTTAAAAACACCCGTTCAAAACCAGTCAGGTGTGTGGTTGTTTTTTCAATTTGTTGATTATTAATCATAAATAAAAAATTCGATTGTCGTTTTCCTCCGCCGTTAAAAAGTTTTACCCAGTGATCACCGGAGTTCTGCACAATGCTATCCACAGAAAACGTGAATAACATCGCCTTTTTATCACTACCATTGTTTATAACTCAGGTGATATTGGCGAGTTATCCCAGCATAATCCGTTACCGGGAGGCGCAAGCAGTGGTTTACCGCCTGTAAGGAGTATGAAACAATCAGACTATCTGAATGTTAGTTTGAGGTAGTCCGGTGATCGATGATGATGGCTACCGCCCGAATGTTGGTATCGTAATCTGTAACAGGCAAGGGCAAGTGTTGTGGGCGCGGCGTTTTGGACAACACTCCTGGCAGTTCCCTCAGGGAGGCATTAATCCTGGCGAAACGGCAGAACAGGCGATGTACCGCGAGCTTTTCGAAGAGGTGGGTTTACACCGGAAAGATGTCCGTATTCTTGCCTATACCCGTAACTGGTTACGTTATAAGTTGCCAAAACGTTTGGTGCGTTGGGACACAAAGCCGGTTTGTATCGGCCAGAAACAGAAGTGGTTTCTTCTGCAATTAATGTGCAATGACGCAGATATTAATATGCAAACCAGCAGTACACCGGAATTTGACGGCTGGCGCTGGGTGAGCTTTTGGTATCCGGTGCGCCAGGTGGTGTCCTTCAAACGCGATGTTTATCGGCGGGTTATGAAGGAGTTTTCTGGCGTGGTTATGCCATTGCAGGAGAGTGCTGTGCAGCGCAATACGCCTGCTTATCGACGAAAAAGAGGTTAAGCCACGCTGATTATGCTTACTCAGTTGCGCGAAATAGTAGAGAAAGTAGCGGGCGCGCCGCGTCTGAATGAAGCACTCGAAATTTTGGTCAATGAGATTTGCTTCGCGATGAAAACGGAAGTGTGTTCGGTTTACCTCGCCGATCATGATCACCGTTGCTACTATCTTATGGCGACCCGCGGGCTTAAAAAGCCACGCGGGAAAGCGGTCGCGCTGGCATTTGATGAAGGGATTGTCGGCCTGGTCGGACGCCTGGCGGAGCCGATTAACCTCGCGGATGCGCAAAGCCATCCCAGTTTTAAATATGTCCCCTCGGTAAAAGAAGAACACTTTCGCGCATTCCTCGGCGTGCCAATCATCACCCGCCGTCAGTTGCTGGGCGTATTGGTGGTGCAACAGCGCGAGCACCGGCAGTTTGATGAAAGCGAAGAGTCGTTCATGGTTACGCTGGCGACGCAAATGGCCACCTTGCTTTCACAATCCCAGCTTAACCAACTGTTTGGTCAGTTTCGGCAAACGAGGATTCGTGCGCTGGCGGCGTCGCCAGGTGTGGCGGTTGCGCCCGGCTGGCTGGATGTGACCCAACCTTCGCTTGATCAGGTTTCCGCGGCTTCCACGCTTGATGTGCAACGTGAACGCGAGCGCCTTAGTCTGGCAATGAATGAAGCCAGCAGTGAGTTCCGCCGTTTCAGTAAGCGTTTCTCCGCCAGTGTGCAGAAAGAGAGCGCGGCTATCTTCGATCTTTACTCACATTTATTAAGCGATGCGCGGCTTAAAAAGGATTTGTTTGCCGAGATTGATGACGGTTCTGTCGCCGAGTGGGCGGTGAAAAAAATCATTGAAAAATTTGCCGCGCAGTTTGCCCGTTTGCAAGACAGTTACCTGCGTGAACGGGCGGGCGACTTGCGCGTACTGGGACAACGCCTGTTGTTTCATCTTGACGATACGCTACAAGGCACAAACGCCTGGCCTGCGCGCTTTGTGCTGGTGGCCGATGAACTGACCGCCACGACACTGGCGGAATTACCGCAAGATCGTTTGGCCGGGGTGGTCGTGCGCGATGGCGCTGCGAACTCACATGCGGCGATTCTGGTCCGGGCGATGGGTATCCCCGCAGTAATGGGGGCAGATATCCAGCCGGAATTGCTTAATAAGCGGTTGCTGATCGTCGATGGTTATCGTGGCGAGTTGTTGATCGACCCTGAACCGGTGCTGGTGAAGGAATATCAACGCTTGATCAGCGAAGAAAACGAACTGAGCAAGATGGCGGAAGACGTTGTCGAGCAGCAAGGTGAACTGAAAAGCGGCGAGCGCATCCAGGTGATGCTCAATGCCGGTCTCAGCGCCGAGCATGAGCGAGCGCTCGGGTCGTGGGTGGATGGCATCGGCTTGTATCGTACCGAGATCCCGTTTATGTTGCAGAGTGGTTTCCCCTCGGAAGAGGAGCAGGTCGCGCAATACCAGGGCATGTTGCAACTGTTCCTCAATAAGCCCGTCACCTTGCGGACGCTGGATATTGGCGCCGATAAACAATTGCCGTATATGCCGATCAGTGAAGAGAACCCCTGTCTGGGTTGGCGTGGTATTCGCCTGACGCTCGACCAGCCGGAGATTTTCCTGGTGCAGGTGCGCGCTATGCTGCGTGCTAACGCCGCCACTGACAATCTGGGCATTCTGTTGCCGATGATCACCAGCATTGATGAGATTGACGATGCCAGACGGTTGATTGATCGCGCTGGCCGTGAAGTGGGGGAAATGCTGGGTTATCCGATCCCAACGCCCCGTATTGGGGTGATGATTGAAGTGCCCGCCATGGTGTTTATGATCCCGCATCTGGCCTCGCGGGTGGATTTTATTTCGGTGGGAACCAACGATCTGACGCAGTACCTGCTGGCGGTGGATCGCAACAATACGCGGGTGGCGAATTTGTATGATTCACTGCACCCGGCGATGCTGCATGCGCTGAAAAGCATTGCCGATCAGGCGCAACGTGCCGGCATCGACTTGTGCTTATGTGGTGAAATGGCCGGCGACCCAATGTGTGTCGCGATCCTTATTGGCATGGGATATCACCATCTCAGTATGAACGGCAGAAACGTACCGCGGGTGAAGTATTTACTGCGCCATATCGACAAAGAAGAAGCAACACAACTCGCCGGGCAAGGACTGCAGGCGCACACTGCTACGGAAGTGCGGCATCAAGTCTCGTCCTTTATGGAACGTCGTGGGCTGGGGGGATTGATTCGCGGTGGCCTTTGAGCAGCGGTTATCGACGTTTACATTTCTGTAAAACAGGGCTATTTGGCGGTGTGCTATGATGCCCGGCCTGGTCATTCTCACCGGGCGCCGCCGCCTCTGAGCGGCAAAAATATCATGCCCGTGGTCAGCAATTTGACCGGGTTTTAATGGACGGAACATGCTAACGTCCCGTTTTGGGATGAGTAATCAACATGGTGAAAGATGAATAACGGTTATCTGACTTTCCCCCAATTTGACCCGGTGATTTTCTCTATTGGGCCGATTTCGCTGCACTGGTACGGCCTGATGTACCTGGTAGGTTTTATTTTCGCTATGTGGCTGGCGGTACGACGGGCGAACAAACCCGGTAGCGGCTGGAAAAAAGAGGAAGTGGAAAACTTGCTTTACGCAGGGTTCCTGGGTGTTTTCCTGGGCGGACGTATCGGTTACGTGTTGTTTTATAACCTGCCGTTGTTCCTGGATAACCCACTCTATTTGTTTAAAGTTTGGGATGGCGGGATGTCGTTCCACGGCGGATTGATTGGCGTGATTGTGGTGATGCTGTGGTTTGCGCGCCGGACGAAACGGCACTTTTTTCAGGTCTCTGATTTTATCGCACCACTGGTGCCGTTTGGGCTGGGAGCGGGGCGCCTCGGTAATTTCATTAATGGTGAACTGTGGGGCCGTGTGGCGCCTGATGTTTCCTGGGCGATGTTGTTTCCGGGCTCGCGTAGCGATGATCTGGCTCTGGTGGCAAGCCATCCACAATGGCAAACCTTGTTGACCACATATGGCGTGCTACCGCGGCATCCTTCCCAGATCTATGAGCTGGTGCTGGAAGGTGTGGTGTTGTTCATTATTTTAAACCTGTTTATCCACAAAGTGCGCCCGATGGGCAGTGTTTCCGGTCTGTTCCTGATCGGTTATGGCGCATTCCGTATTATTGTCGAGTTTTTCCGTCAGCCCGATGCGCAGTTAGGGCTGTTTGACGGGCTTATCAGTATGGGGCAAGTCTTGTCGATCCCGATGATTCTGGCGGGTGTGATTATGATGATTTGGGCATATCGCCGCCGCCCACAGCAACAACTTTCGTGAGGAAAAATGAAACAGTATCTGGATTTAATGCAAAAAGTGCTTGATGAAGGTACGGCGAAAAATGATCGCACCGGTACGGGCACATTATCGATTTTTGGCCATCAGATGCGTTTCAATTTGCAGGAGGGGTTCCCGCTGGTCACCACTAAGCGTTGCCATGTGCGCTCAATCATTCATGAGTTGCTATGGTTCCTGAAGGGCGAGACCAACATCCGCTACCTCAAAGAAAATAACGTGTCAATCTGGAACGAGTGGGCTGATGAAAACGGCGATCTTGGTCCGGTCTATGGTAAGCAATGGCGTACCTGGGGTGCTGCTGATGGGCGGCAGATCGACCAGATCAGTAAGGTTCTTGAGCAACTGAAGAATGACCCCGATTCGCGCCGGATTATCGTGTCTTCGTGGAACGTGGGTGAGCTGGATCAAATGGCGTTGTCGCCTTGCCATGCGTTTTTTCAGTTCTATGTGGCGGAAGGTAAACTCTCTTGCCAGTTGTATCAGCGTTCTTGCGACATCTTCCTTGGCCTTCCCTTCAATATCGCCAGCTATGCTTTGTTGGTGCATATGGTGGCGCAACAGTGCGATTTGACGCCCGGTGATTTTGTCTGGACCGGGGGGGATACGCACCTCTATCGTAATCATCTTGAGCAAGCGCACCTGCAATTAAGCCGTGAACCCCGTTCATTACCTGAACTGGTGATCACCCGCAAACCGGCCTCATTGTTCGATTATCGCTTCGAAGACTTTGTTATCGACGGCTACGATCCCTACCCCGGTATTAAGGCGCCCGTGGCGATTTAATTATCGGGCCACATTGGCGTGACCCGTTTCGGGGCTTCCGCTGTTGTTGCCCGGTGTTGGTGATGCAGTGCTTGTGTGTTCAACCGCAAGTCGGGTGGCCTGCGGTTCTATGCAGCCAAAGCGATCACTTAACAATGGATAAGCCGTGGAAGCAGGTAGTTCGAAATGCCACCATTCGCTTTGGATACCAATAAATCCCCCCGCCAGCATAATGGCGTTCAGCAACAGACGGTGACGTTGAGCGGCGGGCGGTACGCTGGGATGATAAGCATGGGAACATTCATTCATTTCATCAAAATCAGTCCCCATATTCAGAATCTGGCCATGTTCATCCATTAGGGTGACGTCGATAGCGGTACCGCGATTATGGCTGGAACCGAGAGACACCGCCAGTACATAGCGGGGATCGGGGCAAGCCTGCCATAAATATTCTTGAGCTTTCTGTGGGCGCCAGGCGTCATAGATAACCAAAATAAAGCCTGCCAGCCGGGCAATCTCCACACTGCGCGCCAATGCCCGGGCAGCATCCGGATGGAGCAGACAGCGTGCCTCGCGATAGATAGCCCGACCGGTGATGTTATCGGGGGTCGCATACTTTAGATCGATCTTGATTTGTGGAAACATCACGGCGAGATCAACCAGTTTAATCTCTTGCGTCATCGTACATGTCCTGTTTCATGTTCGAACTGGCTAAAGACATGCAGCGTCTGTGCCAGGTTGTGCGCACGGCTAAATACCGTCGCGTGATGATCATACGCTTAATGGGGGGTTATGGCTTAACAAAAAATCAACAAATGTGCAGCGCTACCCATTTTGGTGGTGATGTTGTCGTCATGTGCCCTGCGGGCACTCGCCAAACTGGAAGCGTGCTCGCAACCTGAGTTGATGGTTACTGCAACAGAGAACATCGTTCGGAATGCATGCCGGGAAATGGCGTTCTGGCGCTGGTCAGCGTCACCGCGATAGGGGAAAGTGCGGGTCATGAAAATGATGCATTCACAAGGTTATACCTTGCCAGAGATCCTTATAGTATTAATCATTGTTGGCATAGTGAGCACCAGTGCTTTCTCTGGTTGGTCACACTGGCAACAGATCCAACGGCTGAATGAAACCGCACAACAGTTGCAACGCTATCTACACGGATTACGCCTGTTCGCCAACTGGCATAACACAGAACAGCGTCTGTGGCTGCAAGCGGGAGCACGTTGGTGCCTGGGCAGCGGCCCCCGTACGGAGACAGCATGCGGAGCAAACAAACGCATGCAGCTTCTTGCTCCCCATCGTGAGGTGAATAGTGTTCATCTTATCGGCGAACCCGGTTTTTACGGGAAACGTGATGTCGCTAAAGCTGGCAGTATTGTCTTTGGTGATGGCGCACTGACCTGGCGCGTTATTATTTCTTCGCGTGGGCGTATTCGGCTGTGTAAAACGGCGCCGCAACAATGTCAGTGAATAGTCGTGGATTCAGCCTGACGGAAATGTTGGTCGCCGTGGCGATCAGTAGTGTACTGATGCTGGGCGTGGCGCGAATGTTACCGTTGTTACAGCGACAAAATATGCAATTGATGGCGCAGGTGCAATTACAGGAAGCATTGCAGCAAATGATGATGACCATGGAAAAAGCGGTCCGCCGGGCGGGCTACTGCAATGGTGAGTGTGTGGGAGATGCATTACGTATCCGTCATCATGATGCCAGTTGTTTGCTGGTGGCCTGGGATGAAAACAGTAATGGCCAGTGGGAGGGCAGCACTCACCCCGAGAGTGAATGGTATGGCTATCGGTTACGCAATCAGAGTCTTGAAATGCAACGCGGCGTGAATAGCTGCGACGGTAATGGCTGGGAGCGCCTTTCTGATCCCGGGGCAATGACGCTTTCAGAGTTACATTTCGCGCGTGATCAGCAACAGATAAAAATTTCCCTTACGGGCCACTCGCTTGCTTTTCCGCACCAGTCGTTGTCGGTGGTGTCATGGATATATGGCGCTAATCTGCCATGAATGATCAACAAGGGAGTGCGGTGTTGGGCATGACATTCATGATGTTGTTGTTGGGCGCAGCATTACTCAATACCACGCTTCAGCATTTGAGCGCCTCATTGTTACTGGTGGCCGATGAACGACAGCATATTATTGACTTTCATCAGGCGCAGTCCGCACTAACCTGGGGGTTGCGTCTGCGTTGGCATGAGTCGGAAACATGGCAATGCCAGTATGAACGTCACTACCACTGGCGCGCCTGCATACGTGCGGTGACGGCGCAACGCTGGTTACTGCGGGGAGAATCGCACGCAACGCAGCCAGCGCTGTCCCTGTGGCAATGGGTCAAACCAGCCTATCAGGGGCAGCTTACCGTACTCAAACACGGCTGGATTGATTTTTGTCCTCTGGCCGATGCTGATGAATGTGACATCGATGTTAAATAAACAACACGGATTCAGCCTGCCGGAAACGTTATTTGCGTTGTTATTGTTCGCCATCGGGTTAACGGCGTTACTGCACTATCAACGGGCGTTGTTGCAGGGATTTGCCGGGCAATGGCAGCAACGGGAAGCGTGGCGCTATGCCGCGCAGCGGCTTAATGGCTATGAAAAACCGGGCTGGAAGGCTACGCTGCACACTGAAATCGGTCCATCAGGGTGCCGATTCCTCATTGTACAAGTGGCCAGCCCTGCGGGGCGACAAGCCAGCCTGTCCTCTTTACACTGTGAAGGGTAAAAGTGTCTGTAGCAAGATGACGCATTTTCATTGTTTTCTTTCCGGGGTACAGTGTGGACGCGATCATTACACCTTCGCCGGATTGAACAGGAGTCACAATGTTTACGGTTTACCACTCCAACCAGCTCGATATGCTTAAAACGCTGGCGGCCTGGCATATTGAACATGAACCGCTTGCCAATCCTTTTCAGCCGGAAGTGGTATTGGTGCAAAGCCCGGGTATGGCGCAATGGTTACAGATGGCGCTGGCGCAGCAATTCGGCATTGCCGCCAATATTGAATTCCCGCTACCAGCCAGTTTTATCTGGAAAATGTTTGTGCAAGTGTTGCCAGATATACCGGAAGAAAGCGCATTCAATAAATCAGGCATGAGCTGGAAACTCATGGCATTGTTGCCCGAGATGCTGACACGCCAGGAATTTATCACCCTACGACACTATCTTAATGATGATGAGGACCAGCGTAAGCGCTTCCAGCTAGCGTCACGCGTGGCCGATTTATTTGATCAGTATTTAGTTTACCGGGCGAGCTGGCTGAACAGTTGGGAAAAAGGCCAGCAGATTGCAGGCCTTGGTGACGCACAGCACTGGCAAGCGCCATTATGGGCGGAACTGGTGGCATATACGCAACAAATCGGTCAGCCCGGCTGGCACCGGGCCAATCTCTATACGCGTTTTATTCAGGCGTTGAATGACGCGCCGCAGCGGCCTGCAGGTTTGCCCGATCGGGTGTTTATCTGTGGTATTTCAGCATTACCGCCAGTTTATTTGCATGCTTTACAAGCGCTAAGTAAACACATTGATATTCATCTGTTGTTTACCAACCCATGTCGCCATTACTGGGGCGATATCCAAGACTATGCCCACCTTGCACAGCTACAACATCGTCGGCGCTATCACCCGCAACGGACACAAGAGAGCGCGTTGTTTCGCGATCCCGCTACCGCCTCTTCACTGTTCAGTGATACGGGAGAACAAGATCTCACGAATCCACTGCTTGCTTCCTGGGGTAAGTTAGGCCGCGATAATCTTTCCTTACTGGCACAAATGGATGCGCAGGATATCGATGCGTTTGTGGCGATCCCGCCTGATAATTTGTTGCATACGCTGCAACATGATTTACTGGAACTGGAAGACAAGGCGGTGACCGGCCTGACGGCGGATGAATTGGCCACGAGTCAAACGAAGCGCATTGTCGACCCGGGCGATCACTCTCTTCGGATACATGTTTGCCATAGTCCGCAACGTGAAGTTGAAGTGTTGCAGGACAGTTTGCTGGCGATGATGGCGGATTACCCGGAACTGATGGCGCGCGACATCATTGTGATGGTAGCGGATATTGATGCTTACACGCCATTTATTCAGGCAGTATTTGGTCATGCGCCTGATGACCGCTATGTACCTTTTTCGATTTCTGACCGCCGCGCCAGCTATGCGCATCCGGCGCTGATTGCGTTTGTCAGTTTGCTTAGTTTGCCTGCGAGCCGCTTCGCCAGCGAAGAGGTGTTGTCATTGCTGGAAGTTCCCGCCGTAGCGGCGCGTTTTGCCATTGATGAAGCGGGGTTGCGCCGTTTACGCCTCTGGGTAGAGGAAACGGGTATTCGTTGGGGGCTTGACGATGACACAGTGCGTGAACTGGCCCTTCCGGTTACCGGACAACATACCTGGCGTTTCGGTATCACGCGCATGCTGCTTGGCTATGCGATGGAGAGTGCGAGTGGGGACTGGGCGGGGGTTTTGCCCTATGATGAATCGAGTGGTTTGATTGCTGAACTGGCCGGTAACCTGGCAGAATTATTGATGCGGTTAAATCACTGGCGGCAGACACTGGCGCAGCCGCGAACACTGGAGGCCTGGCAACCGCTTTGTCGCGAACTCCTCGCCGATTTTTTTACGGCGGATACGGATACGGAAGCGGTACTGGCATTGATCGAGGAGCAATGGCAGCAAGCCATCATCCATGGTGTTCAGGCGCATTATCAGCAGTCGGTGCCCGTGACGATATTGCATGACGAACTGGCAACCCGGCTTGATCAACAACGTATCAGCCAGCGCTTTCTGGCCGGCGCGGTGAATTTCTGTACGCTGATGCCCATGCGTTCCATTCCTTTTAAGGTCGTTTGCTTACTGGGCATGAATGACGGCGTTTATCCACGGACCTTGCCGCCGTTGGGTTTTGATCTGATGAGTCAGCATCCGCAAAAAGGTGATCGTAGCCGCCGCGATGATGATCGCTATCTGTTTCTGGAAGCGCTAATTTCCGCGCAACAACAACTTTATATCAGCTATATCGGCCGCTCAATTCAGGATAATACCCCGCGCAACCCGTCAGTACTGCTCAGTGAACTGGTGGACTACATTGCGCAAAGTTGTTGTCTTCCAGGTGATGAAACGCTGGATGTCGACCACAGTGCTGAAAACGTGCGACGGCATTTGCATCACTGGCACAGTCGTATGCCATTCGATGCGGAAAACTTTCGCGCACAAAATGCGGATCGCAGTTTTGCTGCAGAATGGTTGCCTGCGGCCAGCGCAATCGGACAACCCCATCCATCGTTTATCCAGACATTGGCTCCCGTCGCCCAGCAGGCGATCAGTGTTGAGCAGTTATTGCGTTTCTGGCGCCATCCGGTACGGGCTTTTTTTACTCAACGGCTGGGGGTGACTTTTACCCTGGAAGACACCGAGCTGTCTGACAGCGAGCCTTTTACACTGGATGCATTAGAGCGTTATCAAATGAGTACTCAGTTATTGAATGCACTGGTTGAGGGAGACGACAGCCAACAACTTTTTCATTGTTACCGTGCGGCCGGTGCATTGCCGTATGGTGTGTTTGGTGAGCTTGCCTGGCAGGCACAACAACAAGAAATGGCGTTGTTGGCACAACAGGTGCGTGTACGGCGTAATGAGCGTGAAAGTTGGGAAATTTCGCTGCAAATAGCGGATGTGCATCTTAGTGGTTGGTTAGCTGATGTGCAAGCCGATGGGCTGTTGCGCTGGCGGGCTGGGGAGCTCAATTTTAACGATGGCCTGGCATTGTGGCTGGAACACCTGATGTATTGCGCCATGGGCGGCGTGGGCCATAGTCAAATGTTGGGGCGTAAAGAGAGCCAGTGGTGTTTTAATGCGCTTGACCGGGATGAAGCATACGGTTGGTTGCGCCGTTTTGTCGCCGGTTATCAGCAGGGGATGTGCACACCGTTATTGTTACTGGTAAAAAGCGGCGGCGCCTGGCTGACGGAAAGTTATGATGAGAGCACTGATCAGGTATTGCGGGATGAGCATACGCAACATCGGGCACGCGAAAAATTGCTGGCTGCCTGGCAGGGTAGCTATCAACAGGAGGGCGAAGGCAGTGACCCCTACCTGCAACGGCTGCTCCGTACGCTGGATGAATCGCACATTAACAACATATGTGCCGTTGCTGAGACCTGGTTGCTGCCGCTACTGCGTAGCAACTGTCCGCAACCGCAAGATAAATAAACTGTGCCGGACAGCGGTCATCATCTGACGATGTCATTATTTCACTGTTTTATTATGAGTCGTATGTATTTGCCGTGGATCCATAACAGATGGCGAATAATAAGGATAGATCTTAAAGGGGTTTGAATGCGTAAGTATGTTGTCTGGATAGTCAGTCTTTTGATGTTGAACAGTTTTTTCGATTCGCTGGCAAGGGCCGGGACGGGATGGCAGCCTATTGATGCGCCGATTAATAAAAGTGAACACGATCCGCGGCAGTATCAGGCGGTCAGGCTTGATAACGAGATGACGGTGCTACTGGTCTCCGATAAACAAGCGACAAAATCACTGGCAGCGTTAATCTTACCCATCGGTTCACTGGATGATCCCGACAATCAGCTGGGACTGGCGCACTACCTTGAGCACATGCTGCTGATGGGGTCGGCGCGTTATCCCCAACCTGATAATCTTGCCGAATTCCTTAAAAAGCATGGTGGTAGCCATAATGCCAGTACGGCGGCGTACCGTACGGCATTTTACCTGGAGGTCGAGAACAATGCGCTGGCACCTGCGGTAGATCGTCTGGCGGATGCCATTGCGGAGCCGTTGCTTGATCCGGTAAATGCCGATCGCGAACGTCATGCGGTAAATGCTGAACTGACCATGGCGCGCTCACGCGATGGTTTACGCATTGCGCAAGTGGGGGCGGAAACCCTTAACCCTGCCCATCCGGCAGCGCGTTTCTCCGGGGGGAACCTGGACACCTTGCGCGACAAACCAGGCAGCAAATTACATGATGCACTCACGCAGTTTTATCAGCAGTACTATTCAGCTAACCTGATGAAAGCAGTGATTTACAGCAATCAATCACTGCCAGACATGGCCGACATCGCGGCAAAGACCTTTGGTCGGGTTGTTAATCACCAGGCCAGCGTGCCGTTAATCACCGTGCCTGTGGTCACCGACAAACAGAAAGGCATCATTATTCATTATGTGCCGGCCCAGCCACGTAAACAGCTTAAAATTGAATTTCGAATTGATAACAACAGTGACCAGTTCCGCAGCAAAACCGATACACTCATCAGCTATCTGATCGGTAACCGCAGTAAAAATACCCTTTCTGACTGGTTGCAGAAAAAGGGCCTTGCCGATGCAGTCAGTGCTGGGGCTGATCCGATAACCAACCGTAATGGCGGTGTATTTGCTATTTCGATTTCGTTGACTGATCAAGGTCTGGCACAACGTGATCAGGTAGTGGCGGCTGTATTCAGCTATATAGATCTGTTACGCCGTAATGGCGTCGACAAACGTTATTTTGATGAAATGTCTCAGGTACTGGCGCTGGATTATCGTTATCCCTCTATTACCCGTGATATGGATTACATTGAGTGGCTGGCTGACACGATGCTACGGGTGCCGGTGGAACATGCGCTGGACGCGGCATATCTCGCCGATCACTACGATCCTGCGGCGATTAACGCGCGTCTTAATGGCATGACGCCGCAAAATGCCCGTATCTGGTATATCAGCCCACAGGAACCACACAACAAAGTGGCCTATTTTGTTGATGCAACTTATCAGGTTGATACCATCGATGCCGCCCATTTTTCCGCATGGCAAAAACAGGCGGCCGACATTCCATTATCATTGCCCGCGTTAAACCCCTATATTCCTGATGATTTCAGTTTGATCCCGTCAGACGGCAAACAGTATAACCGCCCACAGGCACTGGTTAATGAACCGGGGCTGCGGGTTTTTTATATGCCAAGCCAGTATTATGCCGACGAGCCCAAAGCCAGTATTACCCTGGCGTTACGTAATAAGACAGCGATAAACAGCGCCCGTCATCAGGTATTGTTTGCGCTGAATGATTATCTGGCGAGTGTGGCGCTGGATGAACTCAGTTCACAGGCCGCCGTGGGCGGGATCAGTTTCTCCACGAGCGGCGGCGACGGTGTGGTGATCAGTGCAGGCGGTTTTACGCAGCGTTTACCCACTTTGCTGAAAACTTTGCTGGATGGTTACGCCCATTTTATGCCAACCGAGGCTCAACTGGCGCAAGCGAAATCCTGGTATAATGAACAACTCGATGTGGCGGAAAAAGGCAAAGCGTTTGAACAAGCGATTCAGCCGGTTCAGTTACTTTCGCAACTGCCTTATACCGAGCGCAGCGTACGGCGGGATCTGTTGCAATCCATCACGTTGCAAGAACTGACCACCTATCGGCAGGCGTTGCTGGAACAGGCGACGCCAGAAATGATGGTGGTGGGAAATATGACGCCGGACAAGGTGGTTTTGTTGGCGCGAGAGCTTAAACAACAGCTTAATTGTCGTGGTGTTAATGACTGGCGTAGTCAGTATGTTGCGATCGATACGCTGATAAAAGCGAATCTTCAGAAGACCGCGAGCAGCACCGATTCCGCTTTGGCGGCAGTCTATATCCCTGGCGGATATACTGAGAATGAAGGTATTGCTAACAGCACTCTGCTGAGTCAAATTATCCAGCCCTGGTTTTATAATCAGCTTCGCACCGAAGAACAACTGGGTTACGCAGTTTTTGCCTTCAAAATAGCGGTTGGGCGTCAATGGGGGATTGGTTTCTTGTTGCAAAGCAACAGTAAGCAACCGGCTTATTTGTTAACGCGTTACCAGGCATTCTACGGCCCAACAGAGAAGCGGTTGCGTGCGATGAGCAATGCGGAGTTTACTCAATACCAGACGGCGCTGATCAACGAGCTGGAAGAGCGACCACAAACGCTGGATGAAGAAGCCGGACGTTATAGCCGGGATTTTGCTCGCGAAAATGATCGGTTTGACACGCGTGAACACGTGATCGCTCAATTGAAACGGTTGACGCCAGAAAGCCTGGCGACGTTTTTCCATAACGCGGTGATTGAACCGCAAGGGATGGCGCTGATCTCGCAGGTTTCCGGTAGCCATCATGGCAAGGCGGATTATGCTGTGCTTAACGGCTGGAAACATTGGCAACGCGTTTCCGACTTGCAACAATCTTTACCGGTGAAGAGTGGAAAAAATGAGTGAACCGACACCGCAGCGCCTTGAGCCCATGACCTTGCCGTTGTCTGGCGAACGCTTGATTGAGGCCTCTGCGGGTACCGGGAAAACCTTTACTATCGGCTTGCTCTATCTGCGTTTATTGCTGGGGATTGGGCCGCATAATACGGCCTATTCACGTCCTTTAACTGTGGCGGAAATTCTGGTTGTCACCTTTACCGAAGCGGCAACAGCAGAACTGCGGGAACGTATTCGGCAGAATATTCACCAATTACGCATCGCCTGCGTACGCAACAGCGGCGACAACGATAACAAGCTGGCCCCATTGTTGAATGAAATCGCCGATCGGCAACATGCGGCAGTGGTGTTACTGGCTGCCGAACGGCAAATGGATGAAGCGGCAATTTTCACTATCCACAGCTTTTGCCAGCGCATGCTTAATCTCAATGCGTTTGAGTCCGGCATGTTGTTTGAGCAGCAATTGCTTGACGATGAACAGATGTTACGTAAACAGGCCACGGCTGATTTCTGGCGGCGTCATTGCTATCCGCTGCCGTTGGCTATCGCCCGGATGGTTGCGGCGGAGTGGCAGGGACCGGAACAACTGTTAACAACGCTTTCCCCCTGGTTGCAGGGGGAAGCGCCTGCGTTGAAATATCCACCACCTGGCGATGAAACCCTGGAAGAACGTCATGCGCACGTGCTGGCGCGGATCAATCAAATAAAGTCTCACTGGATGGCGGCGGTCGCCGACCTGCTTGTTTTGATTGAGAGCAGTGGTGTTGACCGCCGTAGCTATAGTAAAAAATATCTGCCGATTTGGCTGGAGAAAATTACCCTCTGGGCGCAGGAAGCGACGCAAAATTATCAGGTACCCAACGAGCTGGCGCGGTTTACCCAGAGCACGCTACAGGAAAAAACCAAAAAAGGGGATGCTCCGCAGCACGCGTTGTTTGCCGCTATCGAGGATTTTCTCGCCGAACCGCTTTCGCTACGCGATCTGGTGATTGCCCGCGCTTTGCAGGAGATTCGAGTTACCCTGCGTCGGGAGAAGAAACGGCGGGCGCAACTGGGATTTGATGATCTGCTAAGTCGGTTAGATGAAGCATTACAACAGTCGGCAGGGCAGCAACTGGCTCAGGCTATTCGCACCCGCTACCCGGTGGCGCTTATTGATGAGTTTCAGGACACCGATCCACAACAATATCGTATTTTTCGTACCCTTTATCTTGACCAGCCGGGCAATGCATTATTGTTGATTGGCGATCCGAAGCAAGCCATCTATGCGTTTCGGGGCGCGGATATTTTTACCTACATGCGGGCACGCTCAGAAGTTAGCGCGCATTATACGCTGGATACGAACTGGCGCTCATCTGCCGCGATGGTAAACAGTGTCAACCAGTTGTTTTCCCGTCTGGATACGCCATTTTTGTTTCACGAAATTCCGTTTATGCCGGTACAGTCTGCACCGATGAATAACACGATGCACTTTGCGCTGGATGGTGCGGTGCAACCGGCATTGCGCTTTTGGTTACAACAGGGTGAGGCGGTTGGCGTTAGTGAGTACCAACTGGGGATGGCAAGCCAGTGCGCGGCTGAAATTCGCCACTGGCTACAGGCGGGCCAACAAGGACGGGCGCTGATTGGCAAAGGGGAACACCGTCGCGCGGTACAGGCGTCGGACATCACCATACTGGTTCGTAGTCGCAGTGAAGCGGCCGTGATACGAACGGCATTGAATGTGCTCAATATCCCTTCGGTTTACCTCTCTAATCGCGACAGTGTTTTTGCCACCATCGAGGCTCGTGAGGTCTTGTGGCTGTTGCAGGCGGTGTTAACGCCTGAGCAGGAACGTACCCTGCGTAGTGCGCTGGCAACCCATATTTTGGGACTGGATGCACGCACGATTGATGATTTGAACCAGGATGAACACGCCTGGGATGCGCTGGTGGATGAGTTTGCTGATTATCGCCAAATCTGGCTGAAGCGTGGTGTTCTGCCAATGCTGCGTTTTTTGATGGTGAAACGCCAGATTGCTGAAAACTTGCTGGCTTCTGTGAATGGCGAACGTCGGCTGACGGATGTGCTGCATTTGGGTGAGTTGTTGCAGGAAACGGCGGCGCAACTGGACAGTGAGCACGCACTCATCCGCTGGCTGGCACAACAAATCGCGCAACCTAATCATGCATCGGCAAGCCAGCAACTGCGGCTGGAAAGCGATCGCCATTTGGTGCAAATCGTCACGGTCCATAAAGCAAAGGGGCTTGAGTATCCGCTGGTTTGGTTGCCATTTGCCGCTAACTTTCGTGAAGAGGCGCAGGGGATCTACCATGATCGGGTGACCTTTCAGATGTTGCTGGATTTGCAGGGAGATGCGGAGAGCCGGGAACTGGCGAGCCAGGAACGACTGGCGGAAGATTTACGGTTGCTCTATGTCGCACTAACGCGCTCTGTGTATCATTGCAGTATCGGCATTGCGCCGTTGGTGAAAGGCCATCGCAAGAAAGAGGGTGATAGCGAGCTGCATAAAAGTGCGCTGGGATATCTTGTTCAGCGTGGTGATGCCATGAACGCGGTTGATTTGACCGCGACGCTGGAAGGTATGGCGAACGACATTATCGCCGTGGCATTAGCCGGTGCTACGGACAGCGCGCCGTGGCAACCAGAAACGGCAGCGCATCAGGCGCTGAGTTACCGGACAATGCCCCGTTCACTGCGTGATGACTGGCGTGTTACCAGCTATTCCGGCTTGCAGTTACATGGCGCCTCTCTGGCGCTTGATTTGATGCCGCGGTTTGACATTGATGCGGTTGGTGAAGCCGCCGCAGCCAGTGAGTCAAACCTGACACCGCATCATTTTCCCCGCGGCGCGGCGCCAGGGACGTTCCTGCATAGTTTGTTTGAGTCCATTGATCTTAGCCAGCCACTGGATGAAGCATGTCTGGCGCAACAACGCCAACAGGCGGGTTTTGATGATGTCTGGCAACCGGTACTGACAAGCTGGATGACGCGGGTCCTGAACACGCCGTTGCAGGGAAACGGCGTTAGCCTGAATCGGTTACTCCCCGGACAGTGTATCGCCGAGCTGGCGTTTTACCTGCCAGTGAGCCAGATAGTGACCGCTGAGTCACTTGACAGCGTCACCCGCCGCTTCGACCGCCTCTCTGCTCAGGCACCGGCACTGAACTTTCATCAGGTACAGGGCATGCTAAAAGGGTTTATCGATTTGGTGTTTTGCTGGCAGGGGAAATATTATTTGCTCGATTACAAGTCAAACTGGCTGGGTGATGAGAGTGCGGCATACACGCCACAGGCCATGGAACAGGCGATGATTACTCACCGTTATGATCTGCAATATCAACTCTATACGTTAGCATTTCACCGTTACCTGCGTCACCGACTGGCAGATTACGATGTTGAACAGCACTTTGGCGGCGTGTTTTATCTGTTTTTGCGTGGGATGGATGGTAGCGCCAGTGACAATGGCGTATTCCACGTCCGTCCGTCCGCTGAGTTTATTGCCGCGCTGGACCAGTTGTTTGCGGGTGAAAACCCGGAGGGCGTATGACAATAATGCGTGCGCTATTGCGCCAGGCGGTAGAAAAACATCTGATACGCCCGCTTGATTTACACTTTGCTCTCCTGCTGGCCGATGATGCGCATCCGGCGTTAATGCTGGCCGCCGCCTGTGTCAGTGCCGAAGCGGGTGAAGGACATGTTTGTTTACCCCTCGACAGCTTCAACGATATACCGATCTTCGCCGGACGTCATCCTGAACTGGCGTCAGCCCTGCGGCAGGCCGCCGGGGCGCCAGTTGACTGGTCAGAGATCCTGGTGAAAAGTCCTGCGGTGGGTGATGGTTCGTCACCGACGCCATTAGTGTTGACGCAACATCGTCTTTATTTGCACCGAATGTGGTGCAGTGAGGAGCAGGTTGTGCGTTTCATTACCGGAGCGAATGCAACAGTAGCTGCTGAAGATCCTCGCCGGCGTGAGGTCCTTGATACGTTGTTCGGGCAACAGCCAGATGACTGGCAAAAAATAGCGGCGGCGGTAGCCATCACTCGTCAGGTTTCGGTGATTTCCGGTGGTCCCGGCACCGGGAAAACCACCACAGTAGCGAAATTGCTGGCGGCATTGATTCGCCTGGCGGCGGGACGATTGCGCATTCAACTGGCGGCACCGACAGGTAAAGCGGCGGCGCGATTAACCGGCTCTCTGGGATTGGCTATCCAAAATCTGGCCCTGGATGAAGCGGAGAAAGCGCAATTTCCCATGGAAGCGACCACATTACACCGTTTGCTGGGAGCGCAAATTAACAGTCAACATATGCGCTATCACGCGGGTAACCCACTGCATCTTGATGTGCTGGTGGTGGATGAAGCATCAATGGTTGATTTACCGATGATGTCCCGGCTGATTGCTGCTCTGCCCGGGCACGCGCGGGTGATTTTCCTCGGGGATCGTGACCAACTGGCTTCGGTGGAGGCGGGTGCGGTACTGGGCGATATCTGTCGTTGTGCTGAAGCGGGTTACAGCGTTGCGCGCGCCGCTGAATTGTCACAATTAACGGGATGCCAAATCACCGGGCAGGACAACAAGAGTACCGGCAAGGTGCGTGATAGCATTTGCCTGCTGCGCAAAAGTTACCGCTTTACGGCGACATCAGGGATTGGGCAACTGGCGCAAGCCGTCAATGCGGGTGATGTGAAAAAAGTCAATGTCGTGCTCAATAGCGGTTTTGCCGACATTGCGCAGGTCAAACTCAATAACAGCGACATGTACCAGACACTGCTGGATGACTGTGCTGCATGCTATGGCGAGTATTTGCAGCGGATTCATCATGGTGCGCCGCCGAGTGAGGTGATGGCGGTATTTGGTCGTTATCAGTTGCTCTGTGCCTTGCGTGACGGCCCTTTTGGTGTCACCGGACTCAATGAGCGCATTGAACATATGCTGACAAAAAAGCGATTGATTCAGCGTTCGCCTGCGCAAAGCAATAAATGGTACCCTGGTCGGCCGGTTATGATTGCCCGCAATGACAGTACGCTGGGACTGTTTAATGGGGATATCGGCATTGCGATGGCAGATAACGCTGGCATGCTGAAAGTGTTCTTTCCGTTACCGGATGGCAGTATTAAAGCCGTACAACCCAGTCGTTTGCCCTTGCATGAAACGGCTTACGCCATGACAGTGCATAAATCGCAGGGATCAGAATTCGCCCATACGGCCCTGGTTCTGCCTAATCACTTTCTCCCGGTACTGACTCGGGAACTGGTTTACACCGCGATCACCCGTGCCAGGCAACAATTAACGTTATATGCCGACCCGCAGGTTTTTGCGCAAGCGGTGATGATGCGGACTCAACGGCGCAGTGGTCTGGCGGAGAGGTTAATGCAGTGATTTTATCCCGGTCATTTTTCACGCTATTGGTGCGCGTTCCCCCGAATCACCTGTTCAGGTCGGTGGGGTTTCGCGCATATTTCCCCGAAAATTGTCACCTGATGTCAAAAAAAATTTATTATCAGTCGGTTAAATATTAAAACAGGCTGAATAAAAAAGCCCCGGAGGGCTTGTGTCTACGCGGTGGAGCGCTGGTTCCATGCGTCATGCGCGAGCAAATTGCCGTCTTTATACAGGTGGGTGATCTTCTCGTAGTTCAGTGCGACTTCTTCCATGTGGCCTGTCCCTGGACATCCCCGCGTGTCGTGCATTACCGGGCTGGCAGAAATCACTTTCACATTTTCCCGCGTGATTCGGTAATACTCGACTTCCTGCTCGGCATCGTTAATGTGATAGAAGCGAAATTCAGCGGATTTTAGCGTCTGGCCTGTCGCCGCAGCCTTAAAGAGATACGGGGAAGAACTATCAAGTTCTTTGGTGAACTGGAAAGGTGAATGTTGACGAGTTCCCGTAACCTTTCCTGTCATAGGGTCTGTGGGGATTATTAAGCTATGGTGCAATCCTCTAAGCTCCAGGCTTCCTTATCGGTCTTGCACATCGGAAGAACCGCGGATCACTGAGCCGCCGTCATCGGTCAAAAATAAGTGAACAGGTACAGCCATTTAAACGCTCCTTGCTTGTGTTTAGTCGTACAACCATTTCCCGGCTTTTGCTGATTCGATCAACATGCCGATAGTGAAATCTGGTACAGGTATGGGCGGGGATTTTTTGAAGGGGTTCCACGAAAATGGTTCATCAGGATAGTAAGTTTCAATTTTGAAATTACCCCGTCCAACATTGAATTTTTCGAAAAAGTCATTCATCAGATCTTCAACTTCAAGCTCATCAATGCTCAGATCAGTATCCAGGTCAGTTTCAGGCGTTAACTCCACCTTCTTTAAGTTAAACAGATATGTGCCAGCATAAGGCCGCACAAGCTCATAAACTCTCTGCTCGATACTGTCTACCATAACTTATCGTTGCCTCGTGCTATGGTGTTGTAGTCGCGTATGGTGCGGTAGGTAATTTGTGTTACATCAGAGGCAAGGATAATCACGCCGATCAAGGGAATCGAGCGGCCAACAAACGGCGCAATATTGTGAACCATGACACGACGAGCCGTCCACGGTGTGTAACCGCCAAGCCAGGTAGGTAATGAGATGCCAAAGGGGAATTTTGTTTTCCCGAATACAGCTCTTGCTCCTTTGGAAGCGTAAGACGTACCTTTGGTAGCATTGGCTAACTTACCTCTTGTGCCTAAGTTGTTTCTCCCTGAGACAATGGCGACAACAGCACCAAAATCAGCTACGCCAATACCGAATTGACCTGCTGTATTCTCACAAAAAATCATAAATAGAAGTTCAGCTGCGGTTAGATTTGATTTTCCCGCATAGAAGTATGTTCCGTTTAGTTCCTCGACGGTATCCCTTGATTTCCCTATTTTTTTGATCTTATGTTTCGCCAATAATAACGTCACGTGCGTTATTTGGCCAACACCCGCGTGGCCAGGTGCTATGTTTAAGCCCAATGTGCATCCTGCACGGCGAATACTGGCTTATCATCGATAATTTTACAGACCGTGGGGCGGGCAATACTAAACTTCCGGGCAATTTCCATTGCGCTGGTGCTTTCCTGATACAATACCAGCACATGTCTTCTGCCCACCGTGCGTCTCGGTGGCCAAATCTGATGCCTTTCAGTCTGGCTTTCCTGACGCGTTATCAGTAAATATCCGATTTACTTTCACACCGGCATCTTTCAGTGCCTTGCGCTGAATATCGTGGGACTGCTGGCTCGTTATCCGCGCATAGCCAAAGCTAGCTCAAATCCACCATTAGCACCTTTGAGCGGCGCTGATAGTTGTACATTTGTTTTTTACTTTCCGGCAGTAGTTCAATATCTACGGGCACAAAGCCTCGTTCCTGGAACCAGTGAATGCTTCGGGTTGTTAGAACAAACAGTTTTTTTAATCCCATTTGGCGCGCCTGTAATGCGACGCGCTGTAATAGCATTTCACCGCGGGATGAACTGCGGTAATCCGGGTGTACCGCAACACAGGCCATTTCACCAATCTGCTCTTCCGGGAAAGGGTAGAGCGCGGCGCAGGCGATGGTGAGATTATCACGTTCAATAATGGTGAATTTGTCGATTTCCATTTCCAGTTGCTCCCGTGAGCGGCGCACCAGAATACCTTGCTGTTCCAGTGGGCGGATCAACTCCAGAATGCCGCCAATATCGTTGATAGTGGCTCGCCGAATCTGTTCAGCCGATTCCATCACGATCTGGGTGCCGATACCGTCACGTGAGAACAGCTCTTGTAGCAGGGCGCCATCCTCTTGATAACTGATTAAATGACTGCGCCGCACCCCACTGCGACAGGCTTTTACCGCCCCGCGCAAGAAGCGCACCGTACCGGAAAGGTAATCGCCGCGATTTTCCAGCGCATTAATTCTCTCCTGGGCGTCATTGGGGAACAGTTCAGAAATGATTCTACCGTCGTCATTGGTGGCGCCTTGTTCAGAGCAGAAGCCAATCATTTTTTCCGCTTTCAGTTTGATGGCTAACTGCGTGGCGACTTCTTCCGAGGTCAGGTTAAAGCTTTCCCCGGTAACGGAGACGGCCACCGGGCCGAGTAACACAATGGCGTTACTGTCAAGCTGGCGGTGAATGGCGTCTTCATCGATACGACGAATACGTCCGCTATGGCAGTAATCTACTCCATCATCCACACCCAAAGGTTGGGCAATGATAAAATTGCCGCTGACCACATTGATATGTGCGCCCTGTAACGGTGTATTATTCAGGCTCATGGAGAGCCGTGCAGTAATATCCAACTGCAAACGGCCAGCGGCTTGCTTGACCAGTTCCAGCGATTGCGCATCGGTAACGCGAGTATGTTTGTGATAAAGCGGCGTCAGTTGATGTTCAGCCAGGCTGGCGTCAATCTGCGGGCGAGCGCCATACACCACGACCAGACGAATACCAAGGCTGTGCAGTAGACCGATATCATTGACAATGCTGGAGAAGTTTTCATGTTCGATGGCTTCACCGCCCAGCATGATGACAAACGTTTTACCTCGATGGGTATTGATATAGGGAACGGTGTGGCGAAAACCCTGAACCAGTTCGGTACTACGTTCCTTCACGGCAAACCCTCATTGCATTTTTATTCGAATTTTTTGTATTTTTATTCTTTTATTGGTCCGATGCAAGCGGCAATTAGCATTGGATACTGCCGGAAAAATATCGGCTGTAATGCTAATATGCTGCATTCTCTCGATTTTTCGAGGTGACAGGAATCAGGCGATTGGGTAAAGTTTTCGCCACATTGTTATTTTTTGGTTATTTTTTAGACAAATCACAGTATTGCTGGAGCGGGATGTCCGAATCAACTATTCACCTTTGTCGCCGCCGGTTGTTACAAGGCGCCGGCGCGCTCTGGTTACTTAGCGTAAGCCGGATTGGTCAGGCTGCCAGTGGCAGCGTGATTGCAGTGCGAATCTGGCCGTCATCCACCTATTCGCGTCTGACCGTTGAATCCACAACCCCACTGAAGTATCGACAGTTCGCGCTGGACAATCCACCGCGGGTGGTCATCGATGTTGAAGATCTGCATCTTAATCATGTGCTGCAAGGTGTGGGTAAAAAAGTGCGGCAAGACGATCCTTATATAAAGGAAGCCCGTGTTGGTCAGTTTGATGCCAATACGGTGCGTATCGTGTTAGTGCTAAAACAGCGTGTCGCGCCGCGGGTGTTTACGCTTGCGCCGGTGGCTGGAATCAAGGCGCGTCTGGTGGTCGATCTCTATGCTGTTCAGGGCGGCAACGAAGACGATCCGCTACTGGCATTGCTGAAAGAATACAATCAGGGTGATCTGGAGCAGCCACAACCGGCAGAGATGCCTCTGCCAGGTAAAGCCGGACGTGATCGGCCGATTGTTATCATGATCGATCCCGGTCATGGTGGGGAAGATCCTGGCGCACAAGGGAAACTTAAAACACGTGAGAAAGATATTGTGCTGAAGATTGGCCGACGGCTGAAAGCCTTGATCGATAAAGAACCAACGATGCACGCTTTGATGACGCGCAATGAAGATGTCTTTATTCCGCTGAAAGTGCGGGTGGCAAAAGCGCGTAAACAACGCGCCGATCTGTTTATTTCGATCCATGCAGATGCTTTTACCAACCGGGCAGCACGGGGCGCTTCTGTCTTCGCCTTGTCGACCAGTGGGGCCACCTCGGCGGCGGCGCGTTTTCTGGCGCAAACACAGAATGAGTCGGATTTGATTGGTGGTGTCAGTATGAGCGGCGATCGTTATCTTGATCACACCATGTTAGATATGGTTCAGCGACGGACCATTAACGATAGCCTTAAATTTGGTAAAGAAGTGCTGGCGAATTTGGGGCGGGTGAATCATCTTCATAAACGCCGTGTCGATCAGGCAGGGTTTGCGGTACTCAAAGCGCCGGATATTCCCTCTATCCTGGTAGAAACCGCATTTATCAGCAATGTAGAGGAGGAGCGTAAGTTGCGCACGCCACGCTTTCAGCAACAGGTGGCCGAATCAATTTTAGCCGGGATTAAAGCTTACGTTGCCAGTGATGTGGCACTGGCGGATAAATAATCATGTTGGCGATGTTAGCGCGGTCTTTTTCCCCGGTGGTGATAACAGCCGCCAGAGCATAGTCTGACGGCAAGTCGCCGTACTTTAGCGCCAGCCGAGGGCCGGGGCGATATGGGTTAGTATCGCCTCGATAACGTGCACATTATAATCAACACCTAACTGGTTTGGCACCGTCAACAATAAAGTGTCAGCCTCGGCAATCGCTTCATCCTGCGCGAGTTGCGCGATCAGGGCTTCGGGTTCAGCGGCGTAACTGCGGCCAAAGATTGCCCGGGTTTTCTCGTCGATAAAACCGATCTTGTCGTCTTCCTGATCGCCCCGGCCAAAATACATGCGGTCGCGCTCGTTCACCAGCGCGAAGATGCTGCGACTCACCGATACGCGCGGGGTTCGGGTGTGGCCCGCTTCCTTCCATGCTGCACGGTAAGCACGAATTTGCTGAGCCTGCTGGATATGAAAAGGCTCCCCGGTTTCATCATCCTTGAGTGTCGAGCTTTGTAAATTCATGCCCAGTTTTGCCGCCCAAACTGCGGTCGCATTCGATCCTGCGCCCCACCAGATACGCTCACGCAGGCCAGCGGAGTATGGTTCCAGGCGGAGTAATCCCGGTGGGTTAGGGAACATGGGGTGCGGGCTGGGCTGGGCAAAGCCTTCGCCGCGTAGCATGTCGAGCAACACTTCAGTGTGACGCCGCGCCATATCGGCATCGGTCTCGCCCTCTGTGGGCTGATAGCCGAAATAACGCCAGCCATCAATTACTTGTTCGGGCGAACCCCGGCTGATGCCAAGTTGCAGGCGTCCGCCGGCAATGAGGTCGGCCGCACTGGCGTCCTCAGCCATATAAAGAGGATTTTCATAGCGCATATCGATGACCCCGGTACCTATCTCAATGCGGCTGGTTTTGGCGCCGGCGGCGGCCAGTAAGGCAAAGGGGGAACTGAGCTGGCGTGCAAAGTGATGCACGCGGAAGTAGGCGCCGTCGGCCCCCAATTCTTCAGCTGCGACGGCAAGGTCGATGGATTGCAACAGTGCATCAGCCGCCGAACGGGTCTCTGACTGGGGCGAGGGGGTCCAGTGACCAAACGATAAAAATCCAATCTTTTTCATGGGAGTCTGGGTCCTTGTTTTCAAAATGGCAGACTGGCACCTCAACCGATCAGAACGTCTTCTGATCCAGACCAGTACTCACTTGTGATGACGACACCGCGCGGGCAAGGCGAGGGGGATCGGGTTGTCAACGGCCAGTTTTGGCTGTTGATCGGATATCGCGGCGCGGCCACCGTGCGTATCTCTGCTTTCTGGTTATGTTTATCCCATCGTAATTCATCTTGCGTTGGTTCGCTACCTGCCGTGCAGCGGCAAAATTGTACATTGCGACCTTTTCACTGTGGAGCGCACTTTTCGTGCTCTGAATTTGGTAATGGGATGAAAAGAACGGTTCAGAAAGATACCTTCTATACTGTCAGGCGGCGTGTTCCGCGCAAGGCGCTGATCACCTGACGATGCAGCGACAGAGATTTGCGTCTGTCCACGATGTTACCTGGCTACATAAATAAGGAAAAATGATGACCGGACTGCTTTCAGGAAAAGTGGGGTTTGTCACCGGCGCCGCTAACGGCATCGGTAAAGGTATCGCCAGTGTGCTGGCTGATGAAGGTGCGCATGTTGTTATCAGTGACCTTGCCAGTGCCGCGACAGAAGGGCATGCCCTGGTTGCCAGGATCACCCAATCCGGGGGATCGGCACAATTTTTACCTGTTGACGTTACCTCGCTCAGCGACATTGAGACCCTCGTCGCGACCACGCAATCCATCAATGGCAAGATCGATTTTGCCGTCAATAACGCCGGGATTGGGCCGAAGGGCACGATTGCCGAGAGCGATGATAAAACGTGGGATCTGACAAACGATATCAACCTGAAATCGGTGTTTCGAATTATGCGTGCCACCATTAAGGTGATGCGCGAACAACGTAGTGGCAGCATTGTTAACATCTCGTCAGTAGCCGGTATGACCGGTTTGCCCACGGCGGGCATTTATGCGGCGACCAAGCATGCGATTATTGGCCTCACTAAAACCGCCGCCGCTGAAAATGGCGAGGTGAATATTCGCGTCAATGCGGTTCTGCCTAATGCCATCAAGTCCAAATTGCTGGATGGATCCTCGGCGGAATTCATCAAGACGATCACTGATCCTCAGGCGATCCGTCGTTTGGGCGAACCAGAAGAAGTGGGGGCGGCAGTGGCATTTCTGCTTTCAGACAAGGCATCGTTTATCACGGGTGTCAGTCTGCCCGTCGATGGTGGATATTTGGCCACTAACTGAGTCGTGCTGCGGCCAGGTCAACGCTCGCTTTTAAACGCGCCATGATCCCGCGGCTCTTCGTTTCGCTGTTGAGGCTGTTCGAACGTCTTTCCGCCGGCAAGGCTACGAAGATCACGGCCCACATCCTCGAACGTAGGGTGCGATCACCGCAGTTGCGTGCCGTGCTGACGAGTCAATGGATGGATTATGGGGGGCCGCCAGAGCACAGCTCCTTCGCTATCCATGCCGAGATCGTCGCGCATTACCTGAACGGCGCCTGGTATCCGCAGGGAGGCGCCAGCCGTATTGCCCGCACCTTCGAGGCCGGGATCGCGCGCTCCGGGCTATGATGGAGCACAGTTCGGACGGATGATCCCGACTCGCCATTCCATCTGGCATCGGAACAAACACTCACTCTCAGAAAGGTGAATAACATGGCAAAACGTGATGCTGTCTTTCCCGCAAACCGCCACGCTCTCTTCGAGGAGCATGGTTATTCGGCCGCGATACGCTCCGGTGATCTTTTATTTGTCTCGGGTCAGGTTGGAAGCCGTTCGGACGGCTCGCCGGAACCGGACTTTGCCGGGCAGGTTCGGCTGGCCTTCTCCAATCTGGCAGCGACCCTGACGGCAGCCGGTGGCACATTCGACGAGATCGTCGACGTAACGACGTTCCATACCGATTCCGAAAGCCAGTTCACGGCTATCATGGCAGTGAAGAGTGAAATTTTCCCAGAGCCCCCTTATCCGAACTGGACGGCGATCGGCGTCAACTGGCTCGCCGGCTTTGATGTTGAGATCAAGGTTATCGCCCGTATCCCAACAGTGCCCTGACCCGGGCCTACATATCAGTCAGGTAATTTGGCGAATATCTCATGCGGATGATGAGAGAGTACTCCGTTGTCAGGCGCACTTTTAGCCGAAGGGGGCAGCAGCCTGAATTCCTGACTGTGCGATGTAAACTCGTTTACTGAGGAAACGATGCGTATTATCTTCCCGTGTTCGGCAGCGCTCGCGATGCTGTTGGCTCCCCCGCTTCAGGCCGAGACCGTGGCCGACGCGGCCCGCGCTGTGGAAGCCCATTATGGCGGTCGTGTCGGCGTCATGCTGCGCGCGCCTGGCGGCGATCCCCTTGCCGAATGGCGGGCCGACGAGCGATTCCCGGTTTCCAGCACCGTCAAGGTCCCGCTTTGCGGCGCTGTTCTGGCGCGTGTTGACGGCGGTAAGAAACAGATGGGCCAGTTGCTGTCCTATGCAACCCGCGATCTGGTGGAGTATTCGCCGGTCACTGAAGTCTATGCCGGCACGGGGATGACGGTTGCAGACCTTTGTGCTGCGGCGATCACGCTGAGCGACAACAGCGCCGCTAATTTTTTGCTTGCAACACTGGGTGGGCCGGAAGGTTTTACCGGATTCCTGCGTGTGATCGGGGATTGGACCACGCGCCTCGACCGTCGAGAAACCGCGCTGAACGCAGGCTTGCCTGGTGATCCCCGTGATACGACGACGCCAGCGGCCATCACCAGCACATTGGCGACCTTGCTCTTCTCCGGCGTGCTATCCCCCGCCTCACGCACCCAACTGGAAACCTGAATGCAGCAGGATCAGGTCGCTGATGCACTCCTGCGCTCAAATTTTCCCGAGGGCTGGATGATCGGAGACAAGACTGGCGCTGGCGGTTATGGCTCGCGGTCGATCATTGCGGTGATCCGCACACCGAATGGCGCGCCCTGGCTGGCCGCCGTCTACCTGACCGGCAATGAGGCTGACATGAAGGCCCTTAATGTGGCGATAGCTCGCATCGGCGCCGCGATGATGGAAGTGATTTCCGCCGCCCCAAATTCGGCAACAAAGCCTCCTGAAAGGTGGCAGACTTCACGTCGACCAGTCGGGAATTCGCGGGTTATGGCGTGGGTATCGTACGGTGATGTTCTCCGCAAATCAGGCGCCGCACTGATCCGCGAGCCGCGGAATCTTTTCTCGGCACAGGCACTCATGATGGAGATTGACGCTGCGATGGAACGCCTCTGACGGCTGTTGGTGAGAAACCAAAACGCTTCTTGAATCGGACGGAAAAACGTGAGGCCGATTCATAGCCGACTTGATAAGCGATTTCCGAAATCGGACGGTCGGTGACTTGCAAAAGCGTCAGTGCCGTCGTCATGCGCACATCGATCAGGATGTCGTTAAAAGACTGTCCCTGATCCGCGAGCCGGCGTCTGAAGGTCGCTTCGCTCAACGCGAGAGATTGCGCCAGATCTTTTGAGATCCACGGTTTTTCCGGTGCGGCCCCGATCATGAGGCGCACTTTCCGTTGCAGGTCGGAAGGCGTCTCTGGATCAAAGATCAGACCCGAATGCACCAACCAGGCCAACAGCTCCAGCATTCGGTGCTCGGCAACGACGTCCGGAATCCGGTCGGGTGTGGTAATGGCCTGGGCGGCACGCTCGAATGACTGCACGAATTCGCTGCCCAGGCCTTTCAGTCCAACGGCATCCTTCAACTTCTTGTGGTCCGGAAAGGCTCGCTCTAACCTGGAGAGGATCGGGTTTGCGCAGACGATCCAGGTGGATTCAAACTGCCCTCGTTCGGTTTCGTTTTGAACATCGCAACTCACTCCCTGCGCAACCGCCACGGCATCGCCGGGTGACAGAACGATCTGCTTACCGCCGATCTTCACGGTCTTCCTTCCACGTCTCAGCAAGATGAGCGAGGGGTGATCGGTTGCGAAGGTGTGAACGAGCAAATCGTTTAGTTGAAGCACCGATGCGGTCAGACCGACGTCTGGCCTCGACCAGACCATTCGTTGGATTTTGAGTTCGCCTTTCACGTTCTGCCTCGGCATGAATCACTTTGATCGGATCGGCACAGCGGTTGATTGTATCAGCACAGCCTGTTGGGCAGCCAGCATCTATTATGGGTACGAACTTTACACGACGAAGAAAGAAGGACGATACGATGATTCTGTATGCCTCACCTCTGGCCTGCTCGGGGGCAGCCCAAATGATCCTGCTTGAGCTTGGTCTTCCTCATGACGTCGAGTTCGTTGATATCTACGTGCAACCACATGTCGTGATCGACGATAAGGGGTTATTCGTTGGCGTGAATCCCAAAAATTCCGTTCCGGCGCTTAGACTGGATTCCGGCGAACTGCTGACCGAAATTGGCGTCATCCTGCAATACATCGCCGACCTGCAGCCCAACTCACGTCTGCTCCCGAAGACGGGCAGCCTGGCGCGTTATCGCGTTATGGAGTGGTTGAGCTACGTGGGGTCTGATGTACATAAAACCATCGGATCGTTATTCCATCCGCATATGCCAGAGGCAGCGAAAGAGATACACAGGCAGAACCTTAACCGCAGGCTGACCTACATTGAGCAGCGGCTGGCGGATCAACCTTACTTGACAGGCGAGACGTTCACTGTGGCCGATGCCTACCTGTTCGTGATGATCGGATGGGAGCCCTATTTCAAATTCGATTTGACACCGTATCCGAACCTCACAAAATTCCACGAACGGGTGGCATTGAGGTCGTCATATATGCGCGTTCGCCAGATCATTGCACCCGTGCTTGAACATGTGAAACTGCCAGTCTTTCCCAGGGTAGAACCCCGGTAAACGATCTGTCGCCATCTTGAACTTGGCCCGATCGGCCACGCCCCTTACCGTTCTCGGTGTGGGCGAGGATTGCACTGTCAGACGGTCAGGAACCGGGTGCATTTGCCTCGCCAACCACCAGGATCGTGCCATTGCGGATGTCTTCCACCTGGGCGGGGTCGAAGCCGGTGAGGTGCCCGGTGCTTTTCGCTGATCGAACCGGAGCCATGCGTCGTGTCCGATGTCTTTAGCGCGACTGGTGTACACCCGGCATAGGCTATCAGAGTCGCGCGATGGGTTTCATCGAGGTGAAGGGACGTTATCTTGTTTTTCAATCTCGTCCCTCCCTGCGCTATAATCCGCCTCCCGGCAGAGTGCGAGACATTCTTATTACGCAGGTAACTGTGCTGGTGGAAAAGAACAAGAGAGAAGGAACAACTGGAGAGGCGAGCACGTTCACTGGCTCGCCCGGATCAGGAGATCATACTTCAATAATGAGTGGGTAATGCTGGAAATGGTTGCGGGGGCCGGA
>JAATFO010000043.1 GCA_015655145.1 Enterobacterales bacterium
CCGTCCCAGCAACACAGTATCGGCACCCAGCGCGATCATCCGCACCACATCAAGTCCGCTGCGTACCCCGCTATCCGCCAGGATGGCCAGCTCGCCTTTCACAGCATCAGCAATCGCCGGCAGCGCGCGCGCGGAAGACAGCACCCCATCAAGCTGACGGCCGCCATGATTAGAGACCACAATACCGTCAGCGCCAAAGCGCACGGCATCGCGCGCATCTTCCGGATCGAGAATGCCTTTAATGACCATCGGTCCTTTCCAGAATTCGCGAATCCACTCCAGATCGCGCCATGAAATAGACGGGTCAAAGTTATTCGCCAGCCAGCCAATATAATCTTCCAGATTGGTGGGTGTTCCCCGATAAGCAGAAATATTGCCCAAATCATGCGGACGGCCCTGCAGGCCAACATCCCATGCCCAGCGAGGATGCAGCACCGACTGGCAATAGCGGCGCAGCGCTGCATTAGGTCCGCTCATTCCTGAATGCGCATCACGGTAACGGGCGCCGGGCACCGGCATATCCACGGTGAAGACTAACGTAGTGCATCCCGCCGCCTGCGCGCGCTCAAGCGCATTACGCATAAAACCACGATCTTTCAATACATACAGTTGAAACCACATCGGCCGCTTCATCACCGGCGCCACTTCTTCAATCGGGCATACTGACACCGTAGATAACGTAAACGGGATCCCTTTTTTATCCGCCGCCTGCGCCGCCTGAACTTCGCCGCGGCGCGCATACATGCCGCACAGTCCGACCGGTGCCAACGCCACCGGCATAGACAGCGTCTCGCCAAACAACCGGGTTTCCAGATTGAGTGACGACATATTACGGAGGATGCGTTGTCGTAAAGCAATCGTTGCCAAATCCTCTGAATTTCGTCGTAGCGTATACTCGTCGTAAGCACCGCCGTCCGCATAATGAAACAGGAACGGCGGCACTTTCGCTTGCGCCGCTTTACGATAATCTTTCGAAGACGAAATAATCATTTACTTTCTCACTTGTCCGTTTGGTCGTCATTAGGAAGACGCATACTGCGTACCCGTCGGGCTTCTTCCTCATACAGGGTACGCATGGTGGAATCGACAAACTCAAGATGCTGGATGGTGACACGACGAGCCTGCTCTGCTTCCCCCTGCAAAATGGCCTGATAAATCGCCTGATGCTGGGCGGAAAGCTGATTAAAGATCATCGGCACGATATACATGCGTTGTCGGCTTTGCATCACCGAGGATTGCAGGAGGTCAAATAATCCGCGCATTGCCTGGAGCAACACCAGATTGTGCGACGCCTCCGCAATCGCCAGATGGAAACGCACATCCGAATGTGCGGCCAGATCAGGATCTTTACTGTCATTGATACTGAGCATCGCCTCGTAGCAGGTGCTCAGACGTAATTTGTCTTCGGCAGTAGCGCGTTTTGCCGCATGCCAGGCGGTACTGGATTCAATGGCTATGCGCGCTTCAAGAACGTCGTAGCGATAGCCAGGGTCATCCGAAAGCAAGGTACTCAGCGGCATAACCAGCCGCTGCTCTGACCATAATCGTTCGCCTTCACGAACAAACGTACCGCCGCCACGGCGGCTGATCAGCACTCCCTGGCTAATTAATTTTTGAATCGCCTCACGCAGTGATGAACGTGAAACATTCAGTTGCTGCGCCAACTGACGCTCAGCCGGTAAGCGTGCGCCTGGAGACAAATTATGCTCACTGATAAAAGCCCGCAGGCGTTCAACAAGATAATCAGCGAGGCGCAACTCAGTGGTCATTATGGGATCATCCAGGGGATAACATAAGCTTGTAATGAGGTTATCACGCCGACAATACAGGTAAAGATCAAGCTGTGTTTAACGGTAAAACGGAACAGATCCGATTCCTTACCCACCAGGCCCACTGCCGCGCAGGCAATGGCGATTGACTGCGGTGAAATCATTTTCCCTGTTACCCCACCGGTGGTATTTGCCGCCACCAGCAACACTTCCGGCACACCAATTTGTTGTGCCGTGGTGGCCTGCAGTGCAGCAAACAGTGCATTTGACGAAGTATCGGAACCCGTCAGGAACACGCCTAACCAGCCAAGAAATGGCGAGAAAAAGGTGAAAGCGCTGCCGGTGTGCGCTAACGCTAACGCCAGCGTCGCTGAAAGCCCGGAATAGTTCGAGATGAAAGCAAAAGCCAGCACCATGCCAATCGAGTAAATCGGTAACGCCAGCTCACGCAGTGTTTCACCGAACGTTTTTACCGCTTCCGCCGGCTTCATCCGCAGCCAGACAATAGCAATCAACGCGGCAATAAAAATCGCCGTACCCGTTGCCGAAAACCAGTCGAACTTATAAATCGCCGCATAGGGTACTGCCGCTGATACCACCGGAGGCATTTTCATCACCAGTTGATGCAGGAAAGGCACCGGTACTGAGAATACCCATTGAGCCAGTACGCCACCACTGGCGAAAAGCGCCTTAAAGGGCGGAATGCTCCAGAGCGTCACCGTGATGGTGAGCACGATGAACGGCATCCAGGCACGGGCTATTTGTCGAGTATTGTAGCTTTCACCGGTAATTTCTCCGTGCGCTTTCTGGTCTTTTTCATGGTCGAAACGGAAAATACGCACCGGTTTCCATACCCGCAGGAACAGCGTCAGACAGACCAGTGAAACCAGTGCGGAGATCACATCCGGCAATTCCGGCCCAAGAAAGTTGGACGTCAGATACTGGCTAACCGCAAAGGAACCGCCAGAAACGATAACCGCTGGCCAGGTTTCTTTTATTCCGCGCCATCCATCCATAATTGCCATAACCCAAAACAACACAATCATGGTCAGAAACGGCAGTTGCCGCCCCGCCATCTGGCTGATGGCCATGGCATCCAACCCGGTAACCTGGCCGGCAACAATGATCGGGATCCCCATGGCGCCAAACGCCACCGGCGCCGTATTGACAATCAGACATAACCCGGCCGCATACACCGGACGGAAGCCCAATCCCACCAGCAATGCCGCGGTAATCGCCACCGGTGCGCCAAAACCTGCCGCCCCTTCAAGAAAAGAACCAAAGGCAAAGCCCACCATCAACATTTGCAAACGCTGATCTTCTGTCACCGATAAAATCGAGGCGCGAATAATGTTAAATTGCCCCGTTTTGACCGACACTTTATAGACAAAGACCGCCGCAACGATGATCCAGGCAATCGGCCATAAGCCATAGAAAAAGCCGAATACCGCCGCCGCCAGCGCGTTACTGAACGGCATATCATAGAAAAATAATGCCACCCCCAGCGCGATGAGGACGGTGATGGTACCGGCGACATA
This sequence comes from Enterobacterales bacterium, assembly GCA_015655145.1. Lineage (GTDB taxonomy): Bacteria > Pseudomonadota > Gammaproteobacteria > Enterobacterales > Enterobacteriaceae > JAATFO01. The sequence continues at coordinate 3,308 of JAATFO010000043.1, forward strand.
CCCTTTCAGACGCATTTTTGTCAGGGCAAAGAAGAAAAACAGTATCGGTAAGGCGGCGATCAGGCTCGATAGCCAGATGTTGCCGAGGGGATCATAAATTTGTTGCCAGTTCTGCATTTCCCGTCTATCTCCAGTGAGCAATGTGTCCAATTGAGCGTACTGAACCGCCGTTCATGGATAGCCCGCGAAGCAAATCCACAAATGCACGCCACAAATTGGTCCTACCAATAAATCATATTAACCTCGATTTAATGATTATTTATCCTTTAAAATGACAATTGCAACGAAATGTTAACTTATTTAACCAGACACACCACGAATGTCACATTTAAAAGATATTGGTAGGACCAAAGAAGCGCAGCACGTGTTTAGGCGGCAGAACCAAAAGTGAGAGGGGAAATTGCCTGACGAAGGTGACGGTGATTATCGCCACTGATGCGGCCCGCCGGGGCGGCCCGCAGGCACGCCCTGTTTGGCGGAAAAAGAGGTCGGTTTGATGCCAGCGCGAGTCAGTTGACCAACTGACGGCACGCGCAACACCTGCTCTGTATCAGGGAGGCGTGAGTTTAAATATTTGCTCATTTTGGCCCAGATAACGTGCCGCCACCACATTAATATCGGCGACTGTTAAGGCATTCAGCATCTCAGTTTCATGACTCAAGCGTGAAAAATCCTGATCATCTGTGGCAACCTGAGCGATGGCATCGGTCCAGAAACTGGCGCTCTGCTGCGCCTGCTGTTTCTCTACCTGCCAGGTATTTTTCGCTTCTTTCAGATCCCTTTCGCTCACCCCGTGTTGGCGTAATGTGGTGATAACCTGTTGTGCCAGCCGCACCATCTCATCCGCCCGCGCGGGCGCGGTGGTAAAATTCAGCCGCGCCGAATACCAGGAAGAAGGTAACTTAGCCAGCATTTCAGAAAAACTAAGGGCATAAATGCCCCCTGCCTGCTCACGCAAGGAAAACCGCAGGCGCTGGCTGGCTATTGTGTCCAACAATTGCAAAGAGAGCATTTCCTTCTGCGACCATCTTGCCGGTGCCGCATACTGGATGCTGACCATACTCTTGTCTGAACTGGCAATGGCATACGTTTTGCTCATTACCCGCATGACTGGCGTGATCCCGGTATCTCGCCAGGATAGGCGGGTCCCGGAATCCGGCAATGAAGCCACCCAGCGTTCCACCGCATCTTTAACCGTGCGCTGGGCAATGGCTCCGCTGATCACCAGAGTCATGTCCTGAGTGGAACGGAGTAATTTTTGATTATTCTGTTGCAACTGGAGGGCCGTAAACTGTTGCCACTGACCGTTGGCGTCCAGCACTAAACGCTCGCCGTGCTGATGACTTTCACGATTGATATTATCGAGAAACTGACGTTCAACCGGTATGCTGCGCAATGACAAGGCAAAATTCTGTTTCAGTTGTTCCAGTTTTGGCCCACTGAACTGGGGTTGAGTCATTTTCAGGTACAGCAATTGCAACAATGTATCCAGCTCATCGGCAGGCGCTTCACCACGATAGCCATGATAAAGTAGCTCACTGTAAGGGCGTAACGTTAACGCATGCTGTTTAGCGAACAGGTTAAGCGCTCGGGCACTATAATCACCATAACCACTGCTCTCCGGCAGTTTTAACGCCCAGTCAACCATGCCGCCATTATTATCGTTTTCAAGCGAACGTCCGCCAGGAATACGTAATGAAACCTGCACATTATCCCTGAGCGAAGGATCCGTTTTAACAATCACCCTGATGCGATTATTTAAGCGCCATTGTTCGGTGTTATTCAGTGGCAACGCCTGTCGTTCAACAATGTTGCCGCGTGGCGCCGGCGTCAACGCCAGAGTTATGTCCGGCGTTTTCAGACCGAAAACCCCTGGCCGTGATTGTCGGATCTGCTGCCAGAGCGCGGTGATTTTTTGTCGATCAAAACCGGCGTTATCACTGTCAGGACCGATGAGTGCCAGACGGGGCGATGAGACTTGCAGAAAATAGGCGACATGCTGTTGCAGAGCGGCCGGAGTGACGTTTTTAAGCAGCGTCTGAGTCTGGGTCAGTTGTTGTTTTTTGTTCATCATCGGCAGACGATATTCCAGCGCCGTGGTTAACTGGCTGGCAAGGTATTCATTGGAATAACGCTGCTCGGTGGCGGCTTGTTGGCTGATTTTCGCCAGTAAGCGCTGACGGGCATTATTTAGCTCCTGGTCGGTGACCGGTGCCGTCGCCATTCGTTGTACTTCCGTCCATAATAGTGTCAGCGCGCTGGGATAGTCAGCGCCGGAAGGATGGACAATCATCAGTTGTTGTATACGTTTATCGTCGAGGATAGCCCCCTGTGGGTTGATGCTCGCCGAGGGCAATAGCCCGTTATCCACCCGTGTTGCCAGACGCTGATTGAGAATGGTTGTCCACAGGCTGTCCAGCACATCATCATATTGCCCGGCCCGGGTATTCAGTGGCGCCGCCACATCACGTTGCAAGGCAAACTGAATAAAACGCGCGCTTTGCTCTTTGTCAAACACGGGGTTGATCAACAGCGCGGATTGCGGCGCAAAGCGGCGCCAGTTCGGATCATCCTTCGCCGCGTCAGGCGTGGCCGGCCGCGTAAAATTATGGGAAATGGTTTCTTTTACCGCCTGACGATCAAAATCACCAATGACAACCAACGTCATTCGTTGCGGCTGATACCAGGTATGGTAATAATTTTTGGCCTCTTCGACGGAGGCATGACGAACAATATCGAGTGATCCAATTGGATCGCGTTCGGCATAGCGACTGCCATGATAGCGCAATTGTTCAATAGCCTGATTAACCCGAAAACCAACCCCCTGCCGCAAGCGCCACTCCTCAATTATCACTGAACGTTCTTTGTCAAACGCCGCTTTATCAAAGCTGATGCCCTGCGCCCAGTCAGCCAGTACCTGTAATCCGGTGGCGGTTTGCTGCGGCGTGGCGCTCGGTAGCGACAGTTTAAACACGGTCGCGTTGGCGCTGGTAGCCGCATTAATGTGACTGCCCAGTTGCACGCCCTGTTGCTCAAGCTGTCGGAAACCGGTGGTGCCGGGAAAATGAGTGGTACCTTTAAACGCCATATGCTCGGTAAAATGCGCCAGCCCTAACTGGTGTTCGTTTTCCTGCAAAGAACCGCTTTTTACCAGTAAACGCATCTCAACACCGGGTTGAGAACGTTGCAATAAGTAGACCGCCATCCCGTTGTCCAGCGTGAAATGGTGAAGATCAGGACGTAAGGGTAACGTTGTCGTTCCCGGCTGTTGAGGCGAGCTGGCACAACTCACCAGCACAATGCCGGCAAACGCCAACATAACATTACGAGACATGACACGTTCCTTCTGGTAACACGGCATTTTGCCGCAGCGGGGAGTAACAGGTTAGATCCAGCGTTCGATCCACCTCTTGCTGTAAGCCACGCTGATGACTGACCAGCACAATGGCGCTATTTGGCAACCGGACTTTCAGTAAAGTGATGAGGCTGCGGGCGCTCTCCTCATCCAGCGCGGAGGTGATTTCATCCAACAGTAATAAACGCGGCTGATTGAGCAGCAGACGCGCAAATAACAGCCGCTGTTGTTCTCCCCCAGAAAGGATCTGCCCCCAAAGCGTTTCCTGCGTCAGTCGTGGAGAAAGTTTTTCCAGGCCAGTCAGGGTGAGAACCTCGCGATATTGCGCCAGACTGAAGCGGTAGCGGGCATTAGGATACGCCAGCAGCGTATCAAGACGGCCATAAGGCAAATACATGTTTTGCGGCAACCAACAGATTTGTTCATCATGCCGGATCATGCCGGTGTAGAAAGGCCAGTGTCCGCTGAGTGCGCGCAACAATGTGGATTTCCCCAGCCCGGAACGTCCGGTGAGCAGCACTCTTTCTCCGCGCTGGACCCGAAGGTGTACCTGCGTTAATAGCGTTGTTCCCTCCGGGGTTAACAGTTCGAGTCTGGCATCCAGGCCGGGGGCTGAATCACCGCTCTCATTGGCCGTCAGAGGCGCATCATTATCCAGCAGAATGACAAAACGGTATAATCGGGTCACCGTGGCCTGCCATTCCGCAATCTCTTTGTAAGCAAAAATAAACCAACCAAGCGATGTCGCCACGCGGGTAAATGCCTGACGCAACTGCATCAACGCCCCCAACGTGAGTTCACCTGCCAAAAATTTCGGCAGGGCAAAAAGGATCGGCGCCAGCGCCGTAACTTGCTGGTACCCCACGGTATAAAACGATAAATTCCGTTCATAGCGGATCAGTTGGTACCAGTTTTTCGTTACCTTGCTGAAATGCTGTATCAGTGTATGGCGATCACTGTTTTCACCACGCTGGCCGGCAATCGCGTCACCATGCTGACGCCGGATAATCAACGCGGTGCGGTAATTCGCTTCATAGCGTTGTCTTGCCATATTCAACTGATGCAACGGCGCACCGATCCACTGCGTTAGCACAATCCCCAGCAGGGTATAAACAAGACACGCCCAGAACATATAACCGGGGATCTGCCAGCTTTCCCCCCACAGTGAAAAAGAGATGCCGCCTGAAAGGCCCCATAAAATCGCGGTAAAGGAGAGTAGTGTCAGGGTGGCATGGGTAAAGGAGGTCAGTAATCTGAGTGTTGATTCAACCAATAACTGAATATCTTCCGCAATGCGCTGATCCGGATTGTCGGGTTCCTGCGACAGCACGGCAAGCTGATAGTGGCGGCTGTCATCAGACAGCCAGCGGCCGACAACCTCTTTCGTCATCTCTTCCCGCCAGCGCATCACCAGTTTCTTTTGAAAATAGGCGCCAAGCACCACCACCAGGATCAAGCCACTGACCAGCAACACAAATGATTGCAAAAGTGTGTAGAGTGCCGGACCATCACGCGTTTGTAATGCGTTATAAAAACCGCCATTCCACTGGTTCATTTTTATATTGAACCAGACAGAAGAGAGCGTTAACCCGAGGGAAAGTGCCAATAAAAACCAACAAGAGAGGGAGATCCGTCGCCCCCAGAAAGGCCTGACTAAATAAATGAATTGTTTAAGTGTCGTCATCATCAGTGGCTGGCTATCGCTATACGTTACTGGCGCGCGAAGGCGCGCCATGAGGAGATCTGCGCGCGCAGACTAAAAATCGTAATTCACTTGTAACCAGAACTGGCGGCCCGGATCATAGGCGCGCAAGACCATATTGTTGTACACGAAGGTATCCGCCACATTTTTATTGTTCAGCAGGTTATTCACTTCAACTGACACACTCATACCGTAGGCGAAATCCGGTTTCCAGGTCACGCGGCTATCCCAGGTGTATCTACTGGCGAAGTGCTGTTGGCTGTATTTGCGCAACTGACCGTATTCCGGATCGGTGTAGTAATCATTATCGTAACGGACGGCCTGATTGCGTGAGCCCCACCATTGCAGGCGGTTATATAATGTCAGGCCATACTCATCCCACTCACTGGTCAACTCAAGGTTGAATTTGAGCGGCGAGTTATAGTTAGTGGAAGGCAGGTTTTTTGCATCAATGACCTTACCGTTATACCAGACCATATCGGAATTCAGCCGCGTACTGGGATCAAAGAAGGCGTAACCCTGGTCGCTGGGAGTATTACTTTTGGTTTGCTGCCAGGAGAGGCTACCATTCAGGGTGTGCGAGGCGCGCGCCCACATCCAGGGCTGACTGTTGCGCATCGACAAGGTAATGGTGTCATGCGAGCTACGGCCGCCGTTATCGAAGGTGCGAATCTTCGCCTGATCACCCTGGCTGTCGGCATATTTGGTGCGGCTACGCACTTCATCATGGCCTTCACGATGCACATACTGCAGGCGCCAGGTCGTGGACATGATCTCCTGTTGAATAGCCAACGTGAGCTCATCATTGTAAGGCGTGGAAAGTGAGTCCAGCCCCTCAAAGTCTCGCTGTTGGTTCCATTCATTATAAGGATCATTCGGATCAAGCGAGCAGTAATAACAGTTTTGCAGACCAGCATTCTGTGCGCCATACAGTGCATAGGTCAGCATTGAACGGCCGTAATAACGATTCAGACCGCCGATCAGCAACGTTTCTTTGTTGCCAAACACGTCATACATGGCGGTAAAACGTGGCGCGACATTGTTCTTTTCCACGAAATCATCACGATCGATACGCAAACCGGGACGCAACGTTAACTTGCCATACTGGATGTTATCGTCAAAAAAGAGTGCATAACTGGTGTAATTGGCGCTATAGGTCCCGGCGAGAAAACGATTGATGGTGTCGGCATAACCTAACCATTCCAGACCTTGTGTTGTACCAACAAAACGATAACGGTAATAATCATTGGCACGAATATAACGCCCTTGCGTGGTATTAATTTCAAACCCGGTGGTCGGCGTATGCTCCATGCCGAGCCATTCCGTTTCATGAAAGCGCATCACCCCTTTCGCTGAGGTATTTTTCTGTTCCGAGGTCAGATTACCGGCGCCGCCGCTGCGCAAAGAGACCGGGGATTCCCAGTTGCTATAATCGAGCAGCTCAACATAATCGCCCTGATCGCTGGTACGTTCATCCTTCAATTGCTGATAACTGCCAGTGAACTCAAGATCAGCAAAATCTAACTGGTGCTTGATAACGCCGGTGAAACCACCGCCCCGGTGATCATTCTCATAGCCAGAATTCAGCACATTGCTGGAAAACAGCGTGCTACTGTAATCGGCATAATTGCCGGAAAGATCAACGGTGGTGGTATCACTGACATTCAGTGAATATTTCAGGAAGTAGTTATCTGAGATTCGTCGCTGACTGCGATTACCGGCGCTTTTATTAATCAGTTCAAGCTCGCCATTGTCGTTGAGAATAACGCCCTCCCCCCCCGTGGTGTACATCGGGATATCGGAACTACGCCGGGAGGCGGAGAAAATCAGTCCTGAGTTTTCAGTCAGACCAATTTCAAACCAGCCACCGAAATCCTCTTTGCTGTAGCGATTCTGGAAGCGCGCCGGATTACTGGTGTCATTCTTGCTGCTATCGATAGGTTGGGCCGAATCATTAAACAACTTATTCCAGCTTGAATCGGTGACGCGATAATAGACATGCCCGCCATTTTCGCCCTGCCAGCGACGGCTGGCAACATCCACCGTTCCGCCGGTGAATCCACCGAATTCCACCGGGATATTATTGTCGTAGACCACCATGCTATCAATCAGGCGGCTGTCGATATAGATCCCCTGATCACCCGAATCAATCCGGGTTTCCGTCTCGCCGTTATCATTTTTAGCTGGATCAAAATCGTTGTTAAAACTGACGCCGTCCAGTTTATAGGCGTTCTGGTAACTGGAGGCGCCATGAATAGAGATGCGAGAAGGTTTGATCTCGCCCTGATTCAGAGAACTGCTGTCATTGTTGGAAAATTGTACCGCCGGGTTGGTTTTCAGCAATTCGGTGACATTGCCATCGCCGGTGTTACGCTGGCTGATCTCTTCCGAGGTAATGTATTGCGGAGCAGACACTGCGTCAGTGGTCGGATGATAGCCGACGCGTCCCTGAACATTGGTTTCCGGGATCACCAGCGCATTGTTCGCCACAACCTGCGCCCGGACGACATAACCGCTTCCCTGTGGCACCAATTCCAGCCCGCTGCCCAGCAAAATTTTTTGTAACGCCGTCTGAGGCGAAAAGGTTCCGCTGATTGCCGGAGCCCGCAGGTATTTTACTGTCGCGGCATCATACAGGATCTGCACCTGCCCTTGCTGAGCAATGGCATTCAGCGATGCCACAAGTGATTGTTCTGGTAAGGTGATGTGCAAATCTCTGGCGAGAACTGGCGCCGGGATCGATAACCCGACACAGAGTGCAATGATTAACCTCAGTTTTTGCGGGGTCGCAAGATATCGTTTCTTCGTCATTCTTCTCAGTCCCAACTTCATACCATCAAGGCGTCGTTATGGAAGAAGACGTAAGAATGAGAATTATCCTCACCTGGAAAGACATATTTATTTTAACTTTTTTTATTTTTCTTTATTATCAAAATATTATCTTTATGTGTTTGCACCACGTCGACCGGCAACAACAGGGGTAAGGCGGTAAAAAAAGCCCCTGGATCACTCAGGTTAATCCGCCCGGAAACCGGTAATTCACCCAGTTTCGTCTCTGCCAGCGTGATATTGACCGGATAATAAGGTTTAAGCGCCGCGAGCACCTGATTTAACGGCTGATTATCAAAGCTGATTTGTCCGTCACGCCATTCTCCGACGGTGTTTGCCGCCATGCGTTCTAACGCCAGTTTACTGCCGGGCGCCTCACTGAGGGCAGAATCGCCCGCATAGAGTAAAACCGGGGCTTGTTCCGGCGCTGTCTGGACACTCACCACACCGCGTGAAACCGCCACCGAAACCCGTTGATCCTCTTTGCGAATATCAAATTCCGTGCCCACTACCCTGACCTGTCGTCCAGCGATATCGACATAAAATGGACGATCAGGATTGGCGTTGACGCGAAAATAGACTTCACCCGTATCCAGCCACAACTGCCGTTTATCCTGTTGATAAACGACACGTAATCGTGAATGGCGATTAAGAAAAACCTGGCTCCCGTCAGACAATGTCATGGCTTGCGGATTGCTGTTGGTGGCCAGCGTCATGGTATCCAGCCATCTTGACGGCAACTGACTGTCTGGCAATAACAGGATAATGAGCAGCAGCAAGCTGGCCAGGGTATGCCGTAGTGGCCGCCACCAGGAGAGCGATCGCGGTTGACTGACAATGCGCGGAAAAGAATGGGGTATCTCCGCCAGATCACGCCAGATCGCCGTCATGTCATCAAAGGCTTGTTGGTGCTGTGGTGAGCACGACAACCAGTGCAAAAATGCCTGTTGTTGCTCAGCCGTCATCTGGCGACGCTGGTAATAAGTGAACCACAAGGCGGCCTGCTCATCGATGTCTGACGCTGACGGCTGGCTGGCCTGCATATCAGGCGTGGTACTCATGCCTGCTCCTTATTACCTGTCGTATTATCGACATACCGTTTGCAATGTAACATCGCCCTGGCGATATGCTTTTCTACCATACTGATTGAGATTTCCATCTGTTCGGCGATTTCACTCTGTGATAACCCCTCAAACCGGCATAGCACAAATGCTTCGCGCTGACGCGGTGGCAGGGATTCTATCGCGTCATAAAGCCGTTGCAAACGCTGCGTGTGATTCAAAACTTCAGCCGGATCAGCAGAAGATGAAACCGCGTGTAACATTGCTTCTTCATCAAGCTCCTCCTGCCGAATCACCGCTTGCTTCTGATTGCGACGCCAGTGATCGATCAGCACATTATTGGCGATTTTAAACAGAAATGCGCGTGACTCCTGTATCGGCGTCTGTTCCCGTCGATTGAGCCACTGGGTGAATACGTCTTGTGAAAGATCGCTGGCATCACTCCTGTTGCCCAGCCGCTTAAGGAAAAAACTCTCAAGCTGACGATAGGTCGATTGATAGGCGCTACTGATTAAGCGCCTCAGCGGTTTGTCGATAATCATTTACCTGATGTGTAAATAAAAAAACAGCGATAAATAAGCTCATAAACATTACTTTGCGCAAAAAAACAGCCGCAGGAAAAGCACTGTTCAGCAAGGAATTCCCCTCTTTTCTCGGGGGATACATCAAAATACGGCGCTGCGCGGCGAGCAAGATTCAGGGATGAGCTTAGTCGTTGCGGCAGTGCGCGTGTAACCTGACATATGGCGAATCATAAATAATAAGGAATATCATTTGTATTCGTATTATGACTATAATCTAACAGAAAGACATATCCAGATACATCTGTTCTACGTGTATGGCGAGCATTAACGATGAGTAGTTCCGCAGGGGTGTTATTGAGCGCCAGGCGCTTTTACATTGATGGCATGACGGTCAGTATTCTGTTTCATATTGTACTGGCGGTGATTCTGTCAGGCTGGCTAACACGATCCAGCCAGAATAACCCCGGCATGTTACCCCCTGCTATCGAACTGCAATCCGGGGTTTATCAGTTAGAAAATGTGCTTCCCGAGATTGCCGAAGGTCCCAGGCAGGAACTGGCGATGCCAGAGACCACACAAGTAGATGAAAAGCCGCTTAAAAATCCGCAGGAAAAGCTACCCGTTACCGAGTATGGCAAACGTGAACCGCGTGTGAAGAAGGAACACAAACCACACGAGAAAAAAGCACCTGTGGCCGTCACCGCCCCGGAAGAACCCATACCGGATAGCGATAAACGTAGCGCAGCCACGTCTTCACCGCGCTCAAGCGACGCGCCCAAAAGCATGGCCGACTTTTCCAGCGCCGCCGCCAATGCAGTAAGCGGGACCCCCGGCTGGCAAAGTCTGGTACATACTCATCTGGCTAAATTTAAACGCTATCCGCGCGCGGCGCTGCGTTATCGGGCCACGGGAATTTGTACTGTCAGCGTGACACTCAGCGCGCAAGGTGATGTTCTGAGCGCCAGCATCATGACATCGTCTGGCAACACTATTCTGGATAGAGAGGCGCTGGCGACCATTATACGGGCAACGCCATTCCCGCCGCCGCCGGGTGAAAACCAGCAAGGCGGCGTGGTGCAGATGGTGACACCGATTTCATTTTATCTTTAAACCGCGCTTATTTGCCCCAGTCGCCCTCTCGGGTTCAGACAATATTATCGTGCAAAACCGGCTTTCCGGTCTGCGCTGCGGGAAAATGCTCGCCGTATATAACAAGCAACCAGTCAATAAACACCCGCACCCGAGGCGACAATTGTCGATGCCGCGGATACAGCGCCGACACGGGCATTTCAGGGCTACGCCATTGGTGCAAGACTTCGATCAGCCGTCCGTCATGCAACGCATCGCTGACATGATAACGGGGTAACTGCACCAGCCCGCCACCATGTAATGCGCAGATAAGATAGGATTCTGCATCATTAACCGTTACCCAGTTTCCGGGATACCAGGCCTGTCTTTTCTTGTTGATAATCAATTCAATCGGGTAGTTCACCCCACCAGAAACAGAGAAAAAATTCACGCACTGGTGAGACGCAAGCTCGTCCGGGTGGCGTGGAATCCCCGCATTCTTCAGGTATTCCGGGCTGGCGCAAATCACCTGAGGCATCATCGCCAAATGTCGGGCCACCAACGAAGAGTCTTGCAGTTCACCGGCACGGATCACGCAATCAATCCCCTCGCGCACCAGATCCACCAGACGATCACCACTGCTCATAACCAACGCAATCTCGGGATAACGATGATGAAAGTTAGCCAGCCGCGGCAGAACAATGCGCGTCGCATGGGCGCCATGCAGATCAACGCGCAAAACACCGCGCGGCCGGGCCACAGCATGGCGCAGCGATGATTCCGCATCGTCAAGTTCCGCAAGAATATGCACACAGCGGTCATAAAATGCTCGCCCATCAAGTGAGGTATGCACATGGCGGGTTGTTCGCTCCAACAGACGACACGCGAGGCTATTTTCCAGCGCTTTAATGGCATTACTCGCTGTTGCCCGTGGAATACCCAGTTGGTCCGCGGCCTGGCTAAAGCTGCCCAGTTCCACAATGCGAGTAAAAAGTTGCAACGTTGCAAATTTATCCATGTACCATTATTAACCTGTATGGAATTATCATATCAAAATATCACTCTTTATCCCGTTGGTAAAAACACTAAAAATACCTTTTCACGCTTCACCGCACGCGGTGAATCATCTGCGGACAAACAGGAATACATGATGACAACAACACAGCAAACTGCCTTGGTCACCGGCGCTTCGCGCGGTATTGGCCGCGCTATCGCACAACGTCTGGCCCGTGATGGCTTCACCGTCATCATCAACTATGCCGGCAATGTGGCCAGCGCGGAAGAAACGGTGCACAGTATTAACGCTAACGGCGGCAACGCAATCGCCATTCAGGCTGATGTGGCCGTTGAAAATCAGGTTAGCCGCTTGTTTCGTGCAGCTAAAAATATCAATGGTCAATTGGACGTGGTGGTACACAGTGCCGGGATCATGCCGATGGCAAAAATCACGCCCGCGGCGCTTGCCGATTTCGATAAAGTGATCAATACCAACCTGCGTGGCGCTTTCCTGGTACTGGCCAATGCGGCTGAATCCGTGCGCGATGGTGGTAAGATCATCGCACTATCAAGCAGTGTGATCGCAAAGTCTTTTCCGGCTTATGGTCCTTATATTGCCTCAAAAGCCGGTGTTGAAGGTCTGGTTCACGTACTGGCGAACGAATTACGCGGCCGTAATATCACGGTAAATGCCGTTGCACCGGGACCAACCGGCACCGATCTGTTCTTCAATGGTAAGAGCACAGAACAAATTAACGCCATTGCCGCACTGGCGCCGCTGGCCCGTATCGGCACCCCGGATGAAATCGCCAGCGTCGTCGCAACACTGGCTGGTGCGGACGGTAGCTGGGTGAATTCTCAGGTTATCCGCGTGAATGGCGGCTTTGCCTGAATGTATTATTCATCGTCATGTGATGGCACCAATCAGCCACAGACGCCGCCGCAAACCAGCACGATGTCCCGGTAACGAGATACTGCGCAATAAATGTGATAACAGAAAAATTGATTAAGTCATATTATCAATAATCCTGTATATGCAGGGAATATAAGGGGAAGAATTTATGAATGTTGAGCAAATTATCAGGACACGTTACGCCAGCAAAGCTTACGATGAAAACCGGAAACTTACCGCCGAACAGGAGCAGCAATTATTTGATTTGCTGCGCTATAGCCCTTCATCGGTTAACTCTCAGCCGTGGCACTTTTTTACTCTTTTTTCTGATGAGGCAAAACAGAAAATTTTACCTGCCGTGACCGAGGCGAACGCAGGAAAAATTTTGAAATCAGCGATGGTGGTGGTATTTGCTACCCGCACGGAAATCACCGATAGCTATTTACATGCATTGCTGGCGCAGGAAGCAAAAGATGGACGTTTCATTAACGAAGAGGCACAAAAAAACCAGGATAAAGGTCGTCGTCATTTCGTCAACCTCAATAGTGGCTCGATACAGCGACAACAGGAATGGATGGCCCGCCAGGTCTATATCTCTCTCGGCTTCCTGCTTTTAGGCGCCGCCACCATGGGACTGGATGCAACACCGATTGAAGGCTTTTTTGTCGATAAAATGGATGCGGCGCTCGGTTTAAAAGAAAAAGGACTGACCAGCGTAGTGGTCGCTACGGTGGGTCATCACAATGAAAACGACTTTAATGCCCAATTGCCAAAATCACGTTTTGGTCAGGAACAGGTAATTACCCGCCTTTAACAGCGATGAATAAACACACAGGCACGTAAAGTCGCCGTGGCGCCGCGACCAATAATATGCCCCCGCCTTAACGGGGGCGACTGGCGAACCACAGACAGCTAATCTCAGAAAAGCCCGTATTAAATCAATCAGAAGTCATAACTCATCGACACTTTGAGCGTCCGCGGATCCCCCTGGAAAACATAAGTGCCGGTACCGTCAACACTTGACCAGTATTTTTCATTGGTCACATTATCCACCGCAACCCGCCAGACCAGATTGTTATCATTGACTTTCATACGATAGCGCACGCCCAAATCCAGCGTGGTGAAGCTGTCGATCTTGCGGGTATTGGCTGAATTCACATATTGCCCGCCGGAATGGTTCACCAGGGCAGTTGCGGTCAGGCCATCAATCGGTTTGATGTCATATTCAGCGCCCAGCACCAGATTATAACGGGGTACGCCTATCGCTTGTTTACCGTCATAAGTGCCACTGGCTGATTTAGTGATAATCGGGTCGAGCCACGTCGCACTGCCGTTCAGACGTAAACCAAGCACCGGTTCACCAAACAGGTTCAGTTCAATACCACGGTTGCGTTGTTCTCCGTCCAGAGCATACACATTCTGGTTATTTAGGATGCCTGACGGTTGTTTGATTTCAAAAAATGCCAGCGTGCCGCCGACGCGTTTGAAATCCACTTTTACCCCCACTTCGTTTTGTTTGGAGTGGGAAATCCCGGTCACTGAGCCGTAGTTGATGGCGGTGTTCGGCGCTATGTCACCAGGCTGCAAGGCTTCGGTATGGTTGGCGTACAGGGAAAGCGGCGCCCAGGGCTTATAAACCACCCCATACGTCGGCATCCAGCGGCTATTGGTATAACGGCTGGAGGTATCTTCCGCACCCGTGGCATTGGCGTAGTTGCGTACCACCACTTTCTCATGACGCGCGCCCACAGTGAAGAGCAGCGTGTCATCCCAGACACCCAGCGTATCGCTGAGCAGGTACCCTTGTGTACGCGTGCGACTGGTTGTCAGTGGGTCATGATAATTTCCGCCCGCCAGGTTGTTGACCGGGTTAGGGACATCCGACGTGTTATAAATGTTGGTATCTTCAACGTTGCTGCCATACGCCATACGCCAGGCGGTGTTATCACGTTTGGTGACCGCCGAATAACCAATATTGACCTTATGCGAGATAAACCCGGTATTGAAGTCACCGCGAATGCCGCCCATGCCGCTGAAGTTATTCATGATACGGTTAGTATCCAGCCGGCCGATGGTGGCATCGCCGTTTTCATCCGTCAATGTCGGCGAAGCATAATTACCAATTTCATGGGAATGTTGAGCGCCCAGACCGCCATACAGCGTCCAGTTGTCGGTCAGATCATACTCCGCTTTTGCCAGCCCGAACTCACTCTCTATATTGCTATAGACCCATTTCTGGCTGTAATTATCGGTGGCACCCGGTACCGATGGGATAAAATCAACACTGGCGATATTGACCCCTATACGCCCGCCGTGAAATGTCTTTTTCTGGTAACCGACATCCAGCGAGGTACGCAGACGATCACCTCGGTAATCCAGCCCGAGAGTCGCGGCGGTAGTACGTTTTTTCTCATCATCTACCGCGGTTTCGCCCTCGCGGTTAACCACATTCAAACGCACACCAAACTGATTGTTGTCACCGAAACGGCGGCCTGCATCAAGCGAAACACCCGCCTGAGACGATGACGTGTAGTCCAGACCCAGACGGGTCAATGGCGTGTCTTCCGCATGTTTTGGTTCAAGGTTAATCATCCCGCCGACACCAGAAGAGGCAGCCCCATTGAGTAACGCGTTAGCCCCTTTGAATATTTCAACGCGATCAATCAGGCTGGCATCAAACACCTGACGCGGGACAATACCCGGTAGACCGCCGAACGTCATATCATCGCCATCCAGATCAAAACCACGAATGCGGTACGTTTCAGCGAAGTTGCCATACCCCCGCACGTTCTGTACCCCGGCATCATTACGCACCACATCTGCAATGGTTTTCGCTTGTTTATCCTGGATCATTTTCGATGTGTAGCCGATCACGTTAAAGGGCACATCCATGGCATTCTGCTCTCCCAGCATGCCAAGGCGTCCACCGTGCGCCACCTGGCCATCAAGGTAAGCGGGGACTAATTGATCACCTCCGGGTTTAAACCCATTGTTGTCGGTAGCAACAACCGTGAGCGTGTCTCCCTGGTTATTTTGCGTCGTCGTTGAAGCGGCAATCGCCATCACTGGCATACAGCCAGCGTTAATCAACAACGCGAGCAGTGTCGGTTTCATCTTTGGCATTAATGGTTTTTTACGCATCGTATTCCCGGTCAATTCGCATGGATAATAATTATTATTCGTATTTAGAATTATCCGTACCACTCGGATAAATGCAAGTAAAACGTTATCCCGCCGAGGCGCGATCGCGTTAATTCAGCGTTATTCTGATCTATCAGCTCATGAAGCAGATCTTTCCCCGGCAGGCTACAAACCATATTTATCGCGCGGATAGCGAAATCGGTTTAAGCATCAGTTTGGGTCATGAATGGGTTTCGAGCGAGGCGAGGCCAGCCCGGCATATCGGTGTAATCAATATGTGTCGGACCGTTTGACGTTGATGGCGCTGGAATGTTGTGATTAACGCCAGTTCGGTTGCTTCATTATGCTATAGCGCCCACATCCCAGGAATGCGATGGCGATACCAGCAAAAAAATACACCGCAATTTCTTCAAGCCCCCAGGCACCGACCTCGGTTAAGGTAAAGATGAGACCCGGATTGGTGATTAACCAGGCAAACAACATCGTGGCGCAAAAAATCAGCGCCGCGGGACGAACCAAAATGCCAAAAATAAATAACAACGGAACGATAATTTCACCCACAAAAACGCCATAGGCAACAAATTCGGGCAGGCCATGATGGACAACCATCCCTTTAATACCACTGATGCCGGACATCAGCTTATGCGTACCATGGAATAACATCATCGCGCCAAAGGCCAGACGCAGAATAAATTTCCCCAAATCAGGTTTATCGAGCATGCGGTTAAAAGTGGCAATCATGTTTATTGTCCTGTAGAGAAAAAGGGCGGGCAATCAAGACATCCTGGCGTATATATCAATACAAATACAACAACGCCGCCAAAAAATCGAGATATTGATGCGAAGTTGGATGCAATCAACATAGCGCCATCACGCCACCCTGACGTCATCCTCCCGCCATCTCTTTCTCTTTATCACGCCATACGCACTACAATTTGCTGGCTTCGTTCAACACCGCCAGATCATCAGAACTTAACACCAATGCCACCGCATGAACGAAGCTGTCTACCTGAGCGACTGACGTCGCACTGGCGATGGGCGCCGTTACGCTCGGCTGCGCCATCAGCCACGCCAAAGCCACTTCCGCAGGCTTCGCCTGGTGGCGTGTCGCCACGGTGTCAAGCGCAGTAAGAATCGCCATACCGCGCGGAGTGAGGTATTTCGCAATCCCGGTGCCGCGGGCGCTTTTTTCCAGATCGCGCTCATTGCGGTACTTGCCGGTTAAAAACCCCGACGCCAGGCTGTAGTACGTCACAACACCGATATTTTCCTTTACACACAACTGACTTAATGCGCCGTCATAAGTGGCGCGATCATACAGATTGTATTCCGGCTGTAAAACCTGATAACGCGGCAAATGCTGGCTATCAGCACAGGAAAGCGCAGCAGAAAGCTGCTCAGCATTCAGGTTAGAGGCGCCGATAGCACGGACCTTCCCCGCCGCCAGCAGGCTCTGATAGGCGCTCAGCGTTTCCTCATAGGGAACCGACGCATCTGGCCAGTGGGAGAAGTAGAGATCAATGTAGTCGGTATTAAGGCGGCGCAGAGAATCCTCCACTGCCTGCACAATCCAGCGCGATGAAAGCCCCTTTTCCCCCGGGCGGCCCATATCGGAACCAACTTTAGTGAATAGCACCATGTTATCGCGCAGTCCAGGGTGCGCCGCCAGATAACGCCCGATAATGCGCTCTGACTCGCCCCCCTGATTGCCTGGCGCCCAGGCTGAATAGACATCCGCAGTATCAATGGTATTAAAGCCCCTTTCGACTAACGCATCGATCAGGCTAAAACTGTGTTTTTCATCCACGGTCCAGCCAAAAACGTTGCCGCCAAAGACCAGCGGAGGAATAGTGAGACCTGTCCGCCCCAGTGAACTTAACTTCATGACTGTTCTCCTCTGAATGTCAAACCGTCTGCGACGCTATAGCATGTCGCTGACCTCTGTTCAGGTTATAACGCATCAACCTTCTTACTGTATTGCGCATTTCCTCCCTACAGCACAAATTCTTCACAAGGTGACTAACAGTGCACCCTTTTCTTAAAAAACAGTAAGGAAATTTTTATGCGGACTATCTTTACGATAACGCCACAAAATGGCGGGGAGAAACAGAGACGGGCAGAAAAATCTGAGCCAGTGTAATCTGAGTGATCACCTGCCTGAAACCAGTAAAAAGGCCCCCCATAGGGAGTAATACCAGTCGGTTAAGCAACTGACTGGCTGTTTTCTTCTGAGGTTTTGGGTATTTCCAGGGCTTCTCTTTCACCACTCTCGGGAACGCTCTTTCCCTTCTTATCGGTAACTTCACCATCTGCGCCATGTTCTCCATGTCCCGCATCTGTTCAGGGATACGCCCCGGAGAAGCGCCCTGTAATGTCATCCGCATCCGCATCACCATCCCACACGATTCTGAGAAGCTCAGCTGATTTGGCCAGTACCCTTTCAGGCTACCCGCCATTTTTATCATCTGATAACGCACCAGATTGTACGCCAGTAGCACGCCCCACAACGCCTGCTCCACCAGCGCCGGCTTTTTACTCCGCAGCGTCAGCCGGCTCAGCTGCATGGTTTGCCTGATTTCCCGGTAACCCAGTTCGATTTCCCACCGATGGCTGTACAGGTCCG
This sequence comes from Enterobacterales bacterium, assembly GCA_015655145.1. GTDB lineage: Bacteria > Pseudomonadota > Gammaproteobacteria > Enterobacterales > Enterobacteriaceae > JAATFO01. Next base: position 21,499 of record JAATFO010000043.1, read on the forward strand.
CCATCTCGCCCCCCGGATAACGCATCGCATCCGTCATCGAGGTCAGCAGATGGCTCACTTTTCTTTTCCGGGTGAAGGTTAACAGCCGGGCCGTCATTTCCTCTCCCAGCTCTGGCCATTTTTTCCGCGCCTGCGGGCTGGTTCTCAGCGTGACCAGATGCTCGCCTTTGCCCGGCTTCCGAATTTCCTCGTACTGAGCGCCTTTCTTCAGCGGGATCATCCAGTGCCGGTGTTCTCCCGCCAGATGCCAGGCGTTCAGTAGCCCCAGCGAGTAATAGCCTTTATCCAGCAATGTCAGGGTGTTATCACCGGTCTGGTTTATCAGATACTCCGCCAGCGTATATTCACTTTCCTTCATCGTACCGAAGGCGGCGGCCGTTAACAGGTGGCTGGTCAGCTCCATCTGGCAGACCATTTTGACCTGAGGGTAAAGTCCGGGCTGACCGGCATACGTCTGACGCGGGAAGGACGCGTCGTTCTCCGGCGTATCCGGTGTTCGCCAGACGACACCATCGACGGCCAGCAGCGTCAGGCCACACCAGTGGGGATGTGTCGTGGCACTGTGCCAGAGTCGCGCCGTTTGCAAGAACACACGGCGAACGGCCTCGCTTCCCAGGCGCTGGCGGGCCTGAATAACGGCGCTGGGTGCGACGAAAGGACGGTCACCCGGCAACATGATATCCAGCCGGTTAACGATTTGATGGAGTGGCTCTTTGCGTTCGAGCGCCATGCCGACGATGCACCAGACTCTCATTTCCAGCGGCAGGCGGCGTTTACGCAGAGTGACCGTGTCGGATTCAGCAAGGCAACGGGATATAAGTTTGGGATCGAGATAATCTCCCAAAGAAGTCAGTGGGTTACGTAAAGAGTCGTAGCATGAAACGAGATCAAGAGCCTGTCCACTATGCATAAAAAAATCCGGAAACGGGTGAGCATTTCCGGATTCTTACACAGCCACTGGATCGGTTAACCGATCCTTAACTGATCGGCATTAGCCCA
>JAATFO010000014.1 GCA_015655145.1 Enterobacterales bacterium
CCGCTGGCCCTTGCTGGGTCAACTGCCATAAATCATAACCAAGTACGGCTGAAGCCTGGTGAAATGTAGCTTCAATCACCGGGTTTTCCCCAGCAAGTTCAGCGAGCATACCAACAGTTTGTGACCCTTGCCCGGGGAATACCATTGCAAATTGCGTCATTATTTAGTTCCTGTTGATAAAATACGAACCAGTGCCGAACCCCAGGTGAATCCACCGCCGAATGCTTCCAGTAAAACCAACTGGCCGGGCTTGATACGTCCGTCACGTACGGCTTCATCAAGCGCTGCCGGTACTGAAGCGGCTGAGGTATTGCCGTGACGATCAAGTGTAATGACCACTTTTTCCATCCCCATACCCAGCTTTTTGGCGGTAGCGCTAATAATTCGCAGGTTTGCCTGATGAGGAACTAACCAGTCCAGCATTTCCCGATCAAGATTGTTGGCTCGCAGGGTTTCATCAACAATATGCGCCAACTCAGTCACGGCAACCTTAAACACGTCATTTCCAGCCATCGTGAGATAGGCGGGCCGATCCTGGTGATTGCGATCCTGGTATGGCAAGGTCAACAATTGACCGTAACGGCCATCAGCATGTAAATGAGTAGAGATAATACCCGGAGCTTCACTGGCGCTCACCACCACGGCGCCCGCGCCATCGCCGAACAGAATGAGCGTGCCGCGATCATGTGGATCAAGCGTCCGCGACAGCATATCTGCGCCGATGACCAAGGCATATTTTACCGCACCATTTTTGACGTATTGATCAACGACACTTAATGCATAAGTAAATCCTGCACATGCAGCGGCTAAATCGAATGCGGCACAGTCATTGATACCGAGCTGTTGTTGAATCATACAAGCCGAACTGGGGAAGGCATAGCTTGACGACGTGGTTGCGACAACGATTAATCCGATATCGTTTCTGTCAATATCCGCCATTTCAAGCGCGCGCTCAGCCGCCAGCAGGCCCATGCTGGCCACTGTTTCCTCCGGCCCGGCAATTCGACGTTCCCGAATGCCGGTGCGAGTAACAATCCACTCGTCCGATGTGTCCACCATTTTTTCCAGATCGGCGTTAGTCCGCACCTGAGTAGGCAAATAGCTGCCCGTGCCGATAATCTTCGTATACATGTACGCTCAATCACTCTTAGGTAATACAGCCTCCAGACGCGCGGCAATCCGTTCCGGAATTTGCCGTCGCACCGTCTGCTCTGCTTGTTCTATCGCCGCCATAAATGCATATTGATTAGCGGCACCGTGGCTCTTAATCACCGTACCGCGTAATCCTAGCAGACAAGCGCCATTGTACTGATCAGGGTTAAGATGTCCGAAGCGACGCACCAGCCGTTTTTGTATCCAGCGCCCCAATAACTTCAGCCACCACGCCTGTTTTTTACCTTCTCCCTGTGATTTCAACAGAGAAAGAAACATCCTTACCACGCCTTCCATCGTTTTCAGCGTAACATTGCCCACAAAACCATCACAAACCAGAACATCTGTTTTCCCGGTGAGCAAATCATTACCTTCAACATAACCAATATAGTTAATTTCCGGCGCTGTTTTCAGTATTGCCGATGCCGTTCGTATGGTATCGAGACCTTTGGTCTCTTCCTGGCCGATATTCAGCAGCGCAACACGAGGTTTGTCGATACCCAGCACCTCTTCTGCCATTACCGCCCCCATAATGGCGAATTGCACCAGCATGGTCGCATTTGAATCAACATTGGCGCCCAAGTCCAGCACCACGGTTTTACCCTTTTGCTGGTGTGGTAGCACCGTCATTAACGCTGGACGTTCAATACCATCCAGCGGCTTCAACAATAATTTCGCCAGCCCCATCAATGCCCCGGTATTACCCGCGCTAACGCAAGCCTGCGCTTTCCCCTCTTTTACCAGCTCTAATGCAATACGCATTGAGCTGCCGCGGCTGTGACGAATAGCCAAAGAAGGTTTGGCATCACTGGCGATAACTGATTCAGCCGCAATAATCTGCAGGCGCGCGGTTAGCGCAGAATCAGTTGTAGCAAGTAATGGCGTAATTTTGCCGGGATCACCGACCAGAAGAAGATGCAACTGCGAATGAGCGTCCAGTGCCTGCATTGCAGCAGGCACTGTCACACGGGGACCGTAGTCCCCGCCCATGGCATCTATCGCCAGGGTCAAGCGTGTCAACGTATCGCCTTGCGTCGCCGCAGGAATTACTTAACGATGACCTTGCGACCGCGGTAATAACCGTCCGCAGTGATGTGATGACGCAGATGCGTTTCGCCTGAAACTTTATCTACGGAAAGAGTGGTTGTGGTCAATGCATCATGAGAACGACGCATGCCACGTTTAGAACGAGTTGGCTTATTCTGTTGTACGGCCATGGACCTTACTCCTATTTATTACTTACGCTTTAAACTGGCTAATACGGCAAATGGATTAGGTTTCTCCGCCTCTTCAGGCAATTGACCAAAAACCATGTCCGCCCCGGACACTTCACAGTGTTCAGAATCATGAACCGGAACGATAGGCAACGCGAGAATGATTTCATCTTCAATCGTCGCCAGCAGATCAATCTCACCAAACTCATTGACATCAATCGGCTCGTACATTTCCGGCAGAGCTTCCGCCTGCGCTTCATTAGCCACAGGACTGAAACAATACGTTACGTGGACATCGTGTGAAAATGGTTGCCCACAACGCTGGCACGACAACGTGACCAGAACATCTGCCGTGCCTTTAAGCACCGCAAGACGCTGGTTATCGACAGCGAATGACATGGCACATTCCACATCACTATCCACACTGACCACCGATTCAGCAATGCGCATTACCTGTTCAGGGGTGTAAATACCCTGGTAATCAAGGCGCTTTTGCGCAGTACGGACCGGTTCTAACGTCAGGGGTAATTTTACCTTTTGCATAGGGCGCGCATATTATCTTTGTCACGGCGTAGAGTCAAAGAAAAAGGCCTTTTTCCCGGATATTTCACCAATGACTCGCCACTCATACCTTATCCCCTTTAGAATGGCACGATCCGAGCCTAACCACCTTCTACCCAATCGATTTCGCATTGCACAAAGGCAGCAACAGAGCGTATCACGATAAGCTTACCCAGGTAAGTAACCCGGATGAACAAACACGCTGCGCCAGCCCCTCAGCAAGGCACAAGACAACGGGTAGCGACTTTGCAGGACATTATGCTGCCATTAATATTAGCCTCCACCTCACCTTTTCGTCAGGCGTTGTTAAACCGATTGGCACTCCCCTTTATTACCGCCGCGCCAGACGTTGATGAAACGCCGCTGGCCGATGAAAGCGCGCCACAGTTGGTGCTACGTCTGGCGAAAGCAAAAGCGCAGGCGGTCGGCCGCCACTATCCACAACATCTGATCATTGGTTCCGATCAGGTGTGTGTTTTACACGGGAAAATAACAGGTAAACCGCACGATGAAGCCACAGCCCGCGCGCAACTACATGCTGCCAGCGGCCAGTCAGTAATTTTTTATACCGGTCTTGCGCTTTACTTACCTGAACAGCATAAAATAAACGCGATCTGTGAACCTTTTACGGTGCATTTCCGTCATCTTGATGAGGCTGAAATTGCCCACTATGTCAGGCAGGAACGTCCTTTGCAGTGTGCGGGCAGTTTTAAATGTGAAGGTCTCGGTATTGCTCTGTTTGAACGGCTGGAAGGGCGCGATCCGAACAGCTTGATCGGTTTGCCCTTAATTGCGCTGTGCGAACTGCTGCGGGATGCGGGAATCAACCCATTATTGCCAGCATAACCACGACACCGCCGACAGTATTACGGGATGAAGGCTACTTGCTTTGTTCGCGCAACATCGCCAGGCAATGTTTTAATGACGCATCCAGCGGCGCTTCAATACGCATGATCTCGCCACTCTGCGGGTGAGTAAACCTGAGCGCCGCGGCATGCAGGAACAGACGCTTCAGTCCTGTTGATGTCAGTTGGCGATCAAATTCACGGTCACCATAGCGATCGTCAAAGGCGATGGGATGACCGGCATGAAGCGTATGCACCCGAATCTGATGGGTGCGTCCCGTTATGGGGCTGGCCTTGATTAAGGTCGCCTGCGCATAGCGTTCTTCCACTTTAAAACGGGTCTCAGAAGGCTTACCTTCACTGTTGACGCGAACCACGCGTTCCCCGCTTTGCAGGATATTCTTCAGCAACGGAGCCTGTACAGCCTTCACATGAGAAGGCCAGTTTCCACGCACCAATGCGAGGTAATCTTTCTGTATCCCTTTGTTACGCAACTGTTCGTGCAGTGATCGCAAGGCTGAACGTTTTTTGGCCACCAGCAAAATCCCGGAAGTATCGCGGTCCAGGCGGTGCACCAACTCAAGAAAACGCGCCTCAGGACGTAGAGCGCGCAAGCCTTCAATCACACCAAAACTCAGGCCGCTCCCGCCATGCACCGCAGTGCCGGATGGCTTGTTTATGACCAGAATATCATCATCTTCAAACAAAATTGCGTCGGTCAGAGAGGCTATTTTGCTGAGCTTTGGTGACACCGTCACTTCTTCGCGTTCCGCGACACGCACTGGCGGAATTCGCACTTCATCTCCCGCTTCCAGCTTGTATTCGGGTTTAATCCGTTTTTTGTTTACCCGCACTTCCCCCTTCCGCAAAATACGATAAAGCATGCTTTTCGGCACGCCTTTGAGGTGAGTACGTAAAAAATTATCAATTCGCTGCCCCGCTTCGTCAGCGGAGATGGTGACAATATAGACGGAAGGCGTATTTGTTTTCATGGTGGGCGATTCTAAATAGTAGGGGGTCATAGCGCCACTTCTTTTTCTGTGCTTAACTGACAATCAGTGGGCGAAAAATGTGTTTTATGCAGTTTTGTCCGCTTACTAATGGGTAAATCGTGTAAATGAGGACGGAAAGTCCGAGTAAAATTCACGAAGCGGTAAAAGTCACCTTGCTATAACAAGGCGAGCAATGGAATAATGTTAGCGTTTTTTCGCACTGTACCTTGTAAAATCAGGAAAATAGCGAAATAAGAGATTTTGCCGGATATCACATCACACGCAGCAATGGCGTAAGACGTATTGTGAAATCAGGCGCTTAGCGGGCTGCGGGTTGCGGCCTGGACGATAAGACGGGATTGACTTACTCTGCTTAATTCAGTGACAGTTCCCTCATAAAAGCGCTGTTTTTTCCTTATGAAAAGCAGGCTGCCGAGACTTTAGCGCTCCTTTAGCTGGCGACAACCGGGAGGTTGACGACCTGACGATGAGACACGGGGCCATCGGTTGTTCATTGTCCAGTGTTACTTTGCCCGTAGCTTTGTCACTCATGTAAGAATAACGAGTAAGTTACGATGAAAAGAATGTTAATAAACGCAACTCAACTGGAGGAGTTGCGTGTTGCCCTTGTTGATGGACAACGGCTGTACGATCTGGATATTGAGAGTCCAGGACACGAACAGAAAAAGGCTAACATTTATAAAGGAAAGATCACCCGCATTGAGCCCAGTCTGGAAGCAGCGTTTGTTGATTATGGCGCGGAAAGACACGGTTTTCTTCCATTAAAAGAGATCTCTCGCGAGTATTTTCCCGCCAATTATAATGCTCATGGCCGTCCTAACATCAAAGATGTTTTGCGTGAAGGCCAGGAAGTGATTGTTCAGATTGATAAAGAAGAACGTGGCAACAAAGGCGCTGCGTTAACCACTTTTATCAGCCTCGCGGGCAGCTATTTGGTTTTGATGCCGAATAACCCACGTGCAGGCGGCATTTCGCGCCGTATTGAAGGCGATGATCGTACCGAGTTAAAGGAAGCGCTCTCCTCACTGGAACTGCCGGATGGCATGGGATTGATCGTGCGCACTGCGGGGGTGGGGAAATCTGCCGAAGCGCTGCAATGGGATCTCAGCTTTCGCATGAGGCACTGGGAAGCGATCAAAAAAGCGGCAGAAAGCCGCCCGGCCCCGTTCCTTATCCATCAGGAAAGTAATGTTATCGTCCGCGCATTTCGCGACTATTTGCGCCAGGACATTGGTGAAATCCTCATCGATAACCCCAAAGTGCTGGAGTTGGCGCGACAACATATCGCCGCCCTGGGTCGCCCCGATTTTAGTAGCAAGATTAAACTTTATACTGGCGAAATTCCGTTGTTCAGCCACTACCAAATTGAATCTCAGATTGAGTCTGCTTTTCAACGCGAAGTGCGGCTACCCTCAGGTGGTTCCATCGTTATTGATACCACCGAAGCGCTGACAGCCATCGACATCAACTCCGCCCGCGCCACACGCGGCGGCGATATTGAAGAAACGGCGTTAAATACCAACCTTGAAGCGGCAGATGAAATCGCGCGTCAATTGCGCTTGCGCGATCTTGGCGGTCTCATTGTTATCGACTTTATTGACATGACACCAGTGCGCCATCAGCGCTCGGTAGAGAATCGACTGCGTGAAGCCGTGCGTCAGGATCGTGCGCGTATCCAGATTGGCCATATTTCTCGTTTTGGCTTGCTGGAAATGTCACGCCAGCGTCTGAGCCCTTCACTTGGCGAATCCAGCCATCATGTCTGTCCGCGTTGTAGCGGTACGGGCACCATTCGCGATAACGAATCGCTTTCGCTCTCTATTTTGCGTTTGATTGAAGAAGAAGCGCTGAAAGAGAACACCAAAGAAGTTCATGCGATTGTACCAGTACAGATTGCTTCTTACCTGCTTAACGAGAAGCGTGATGCCGTCACGGCGATTGAAAAACGCCAGGGTGATATGCGCGCCATCATCGTGCCAAACGATCAGATGGAAACCCCACATTACTCAGTATTGCGCGTCCGTAAAGGCGAAGAGACACAAACACTCAGCTACCATCTGCCGAAGCTGCATGAAGCAGAAATGGCGATGCCGTCAGAAGACGAACCCGCTGAACGCCGTGATCCTGAGCAACCCGCACTGGCTACCTTTGTGATGCCTGATGCACCAACGCCGCAAAAAACCGAATCGGCCATCGATTACCCGGACAGTGTCCGTGCTTCCACAGAAAAACCAGCAACCACACAAACCGGGGTGTTCTCTCGTTTCTTTACCGGACTGAAAAAACTGTTTGCCGGGGAAGCCAGTCCAGTGGTCGAGGAAACGCCTAAAGCGGTAGAAAATAAGGCGCCGGAAGATAACACGCAACAGCGTAATGAACAGCGCACTAATCGGCGGAATAGCAATCGCCGTGATCGCCCTGATCGTGGTAGCCGTGATCGTGATAACCGTGATCGTAACAACGAAAATGCGTCAGGGCGTGAAGTTCGTGATAATCCTGAAGCCCGTGATAACCGTGAAGTGCGGGAGAATCGCGAAGATAATCGCCGAAATAAACGCAACAATGTGGCGTTGCCGGAACAACAACGAGACGAACGGCTGAATGCGCTAAGCGATGAAGAACGCACGCAACAACGGGAAGAACAGCAACAACGGCGTGATCAACGCGCGGAACGCCAGCGTCGTCGTCAGGAAGAAAAACGTCAACCACAACAAGAAGAAAAAGTCGAACCGGTGGCGCCTATTGCCGCCGTCGAAGAACCGCTGGACAGCGTTCAGGTCATGCCACGCCGTAAACCGCGTAAACTTGAGCAAAAAGTCCGCATTACCGAAAACGAGATAGCGCCAACAGCGATAACTCATGATGAGCCAGTTACTGATGCGCTCTTTGCACCTGTTGCTATTGCTTCTGTCGCGCCGTCACTTTCGCAAGCACTGTCAGCGCCGGTGGAAGAACACAACGAGCAAGATGAGAGCGAAACCCGCGAGAGCAACAATATGCCGCGTCGCTCACGCCGGTCTCCGCGTCATCTGCGCGTCAGCGGTCAGCGTCGTCGTCGTTATCGTGATGAACGTTACCCCTCTCAGTCACCAATGCCGATAGCGTTTGCTGCTGCATCCCCCGAAATGGCGTCAGGGAAAGTATGGATAACGTACCCGGTCATACCTGTTTCTGATAATTTCTCACCGGCACCTGTGGCAGAAAACACAGATGATCAGCCTGGAGATAGCGTGCTGTCACTGCCGGACGTGGAAGTCATTGCGACAGAAACGGCACAACCGATAGCAGCGGTGGAACCCCTTGTTTCTGACGCGGCGCCAGCGACCAGTCCTGTATCGGCATTGCCGGCACCGGGTGCGGAAACAGAGGCAGCAATTCCGTTAGTGACCGACATTACGCCCGTTGAGGTTGCTGTTGTCGAGACACTTACCCTCGGGACACTTGAAGGATGCGCGCGTGCGGGGACCTGTCTCATCTTTAGATTGGCTTGGCGAACTCGGCGCCGATAGAGAAACCGCGCCCGAGGTCTTGTCGCGCCGCACTCCACACCGCC